>NZ_VIGC02000021.1 GCF_006569185.2 Litorilinea aerophila
TCTGTTGGATCGTCTGCTTCAACTCCTGGCCAGCGTCGTTGATCCGTCGTGCCAATACAGCTTTCAGTATCCACTCTGTTGGATCGTCTGCTTCAACCAGCAGACGCCGTGCCTGACGCTTGCTGCTCAGGCGTCTTTCAGTATCCACTCTGTTGGATCGTCTGCTTCAACGAGCCGCTGCTGTCGCCGCGGGGACGCAGCTCAACGCTCTTTCAGTATCCACTCTGTTGGATCGTCTGCTTCAACAGCTGGATTACGAGAGCCTGTCGGCACACCCGATGTCTTTCAGTATCCACTCTGTTGGATCGTCTGCTTCAACCCACCTGTTTCCGGCGCCTGCGCCAAGTGTTCAACTCTTTCAGTATCCACTCTGTTGGATCGTCTGCTTCAACCGTGCCGTCGGCAAGGCCCTGGCCAGAGAGCGTGGCCCTTTCAGTATCCACTCTGTTGGATCGTCTGCTTCAACCTCACGGCTGAATATGCCAGCCGCTCCAATCATATGGTTGCTTTCAGTATCCACTCTGTTGGATCGTCTGCTTCAACCCGCATGCGCGCGGCCTGGGGCACGGTGAGCGAGACCCTCTTTCAGTATCCACTCTGTTGGATCGTCTGCTTCAACGTCAACAACGGCCGCACGAACTGGCCCGTCACCCACTCTTTCAGTATCCACTCTGTTGGATCGTCTGCTTCAACTCCAGCCGCGCTGGATGAGTTCGGCGACGATGGAGGTCATCTTTCAGTATCCACTCTGTTGGATCGTCTGCTTCAACTCGTCCCCGTAGGGCTGGCAGATGCGCTGCTCACTCAGCTTTCAGTATCCACTCTGTTGGATCGTCTGCTTCAACCCCAGCGTTCCGGCTCTTCGTCTTCGCCCTGTTCCTCTTTCAGTATCCACTCTGTTGGATCGTCTGCTTCAACCGCAGGTCCGCGTTGGCCCGGGACATGACGATGGCCGTCTTTCAGTATCCACTCTGTTGGATCGTCTGCTTCAACGGCGGCCCGCTTGGCCGTCAGAAATTCGTCCAGCACTTTCAGTATCCACTCTGTTGGATCGTCTGCTTCAACCGATCCGAATGCCCGGTCCGGTCGCCCAGCTGTCAGCTTTCAGTATCCACTCTGTTGGATCGTCTGCTTCAACCTCCGCGAAGGGCAGCTTGTAGGAGCCCTTGAGTTCCTTTCAGTATCCACTCTGTTGGATCGTCTGCTTCAACCCATCGGAGACGAAACGGTGGACAAGACGCGCCAGGCTTTCAGTATCCACTCTGTTGGATCGTCTGCTTCAACCTACCTGAAGCGCTACCATCCGGCAGCCTTCTACTCTTTCAGTATCCACTCTGTTGGATCGTCTGCTTCAACGCCCGGACGTTCACCGGGCAGGTGCCGGTGTTGCTCCTCTTTCAGTATCCACTCTGTTGGATCGTCTGCTTCAACCCGCTGTACACCGTGGCCCCGGGCAGGACGCGCAACTCTTTCAGTATCCACTCTGTTGGATCGTCTGCTTCAACCGTTCATCGATGGTCCCTCCGCAGACGATGTCCACGTCTTTCAGTATCCACTCTGTTGGATCGTCTGCTTCAACTCGCCGCCCGCAGCCCGGGCCGTGTCCAGGCTGAAGCCTTTCAGTATCCACTCTGTTGGATCGTCTGCTTCAACCCCAGCGCTGGCTGGCCATCGAGCCCCATAGCATCGACTTTCAGTATCCACTCTGTTGGATCGTCTGCTTCAACCACGGCTCCTGGTCGAAAAAGCCCCAGGTGCCGTCGCTTTCAGTATCCACTCTGTTGGATCGTCTGCTTCAACGCAGGCGGGCCGTCAACGTCGAAAGCGCAACTGCCATCTTTCAGTATCCACTCTGTTGGATCGTCTGCTTCAACGCCCCACAGCCCCAAATACCGCAATGCATCTGTAAGCTTTCAGTATCCACTCTGTTGGATCGTCTGCTTCAACTGCTCTTCCGGTGGCCGGAAGAGGCGCCGGTGAAGGCCTTTCAGTATCCACTCTGTTGGATCGTCTGCTTCAACTCGCCTGGTCCTCACGGCCGCCCACTGTGCGGACATCTTTCAGTATCCACTCTGTTGGATCGTCTGCTTCAACTCAGCGCCGCCCAGCGGGAGGCCCTGGCGGAGAGCCTCTTTCAGTATCCACTCTGTTGGATCGTCTGCTTCAACTTGGATCATGGCCGCGGCCGAAAGCTGCGAATGCCTTTCAGTATCCACTCTGTTGGATCGTCTGCTTCAACTTGCCGGTGGTGCAGACCCTGCAGCAGGACCGGCTCTTTCAGTATCCACTCTGTTGGATCGTCTGCTTCAACCCCGGCCAGCCCGGCCTGGGCAATGACGTCCAGCTCGTCTTTCAGTATCCACTCTGTTGGATCGTCTGCTTCAACTCCAGGGCCGTCTCTGTGTCCACGCCCAGGTCTTCCACTTTCAGTATCCACTCTGTTGGATCGTCTGCTTCAACCACCAGGCGTCCCCACATTTTGGAGACCGTGGTCAAGTCTTTCAGTATCCACTCTGTTGGATCGTCTGCTTCAACCTGAGCAGGCCGTTGGTGGCCCACTGCTCACGGCCCCCTTTCAGTATCCACTCTGTTGGATCGTCTGCTTCAACCCCTGGCGGCCACCCCCTGGCGCTGGGCACAGCCCCTCTTTCAGTATCCACTCTGTTGGATCGTCTGCTTCAACCTTCTACCTGGCCGTGTGAAACTGTCTTGACTTTTGGATCTTTCAGTATCCACTCTGTTGGATCGTCTGCTTCAACACCGACCACCGCCTCCTTCCAACACATGCACTGGACATGGACTTTCAGTATCCACTCTGTTGGATCGTCTGCTTCAACCCTCCAGCATATCAACCAAGCCACTGGCTGCTCCGTCTTTCAGTATCCACTCTGTTGGATCGTCTGCTTCAACCGGATGGTGGCGGCGGCGATGGTGGTGGCTGCCTGCCTCTTTCAGTATCCACTCTGTTGGATCGTCTGCTTCAACCCGCATTGCCTGCAACTGACTGGCATTTGGATCTGTCTTTCAGTATCCACTCTGTTGGATCGTCTGCTTCAACGCCGGGCCTCCTGCAGAAGACTCTCGGTCGTCTCCACTTTCAGTATCCACTCTGTTGGATCGTCTGCTTCAACGACATGACAGCATGGCTCACGGCAGCAGGCTATGCATCTTTCAGTATCCACTCTGTTGGATCGTCTGCTTCAACCGATGTCGGTGAACGCCCCAACCGTCTTCGGACTGACTTTCAGTATCCACTCTGTTGGATCGTCTGCTTCAACCATGTCGGCAGGCGCGGTTTTGGCCTCATCCCATGACTTTCAGTATCCACTCTGTTGGATCGTCTGCTTCAACGCGGCTTCACCTTTGACGGCCAGGTGAAGTGGTTGCACTTTCAGTATCCACTCTGTTGGATCGTCTGCTTCAACCTGCGCCGCGTTCAGGCCCTGGAGTCGGCCCTGGGCTCTTTCAGTATCCACTCTGTTGGATCGTCTGCTTCAACGGTAGACCGTGCGCAGGCCCACTTCATCGGCGCGGACTTTCAGTATCCACTCTGTTGGATCGTCTGCTTCAACGTTCGGGAGCGCATTAACGGATTTAAGGAGTGGCTCTTTCAGTATCCACTCTGTTGGATCGTCTGCTTCAACACAGTTGCCAGGCGGTCGGCCCAGTAGTACGCCCGCATCTTTCAGTATCCACTCTGTTGGATCGTCTGCTTCAACTGCCCAGCCAGTGCAGCTGTTGCAACGCCGGTCGGCTTTCAGTATCCACTCTGTTGGATCGTCTGCTTCAACCCATGCCCCGGAAGGAAACCTGGCTGGAAAGCCGCTGCTTTCAGTATCCACTCTGTTGGATCGTCTGCTTCAACTGCCCGGCATCCAGGGCCTCCTGGGGCTGGCCAAACTTTCAGTATCCACTCTGTTGGATCGTCTGCTTCAACGGGCTCCGCGGCCAATTCCATCGTGGCCTACCTGCTCTTTCAGTATCCACTCTGTTGGATCGTCTGCTTCAACTAGCTCCGGCGGCTTTATAACCCTTTACAATGCCCAACTTTCAGTATCCACTCTGTTGGATCGTCTGCTTCAACCCACAGCCTCCCAGGCTGTAGTCCAGGTGCTCTGCACTTTCAGTATCCACTCTGTTGGATCGTCTGCTTCAACGGTATCGCTGTCGCAGTGGACAGTAGCGACGTGACCGTCTTTCAGTATCCACTCTGTTGGATCGTCTGCTTCAACTTACCAGGTGCTGGTCAACGCCCTGTTGTGGACAGACTTTCAGTATCCACTCTGTTGGATCGTCTGCTTCAACCCGCGGATCCGGCCCGGGCAATGCGCACCGTCTGGACCTTTCAGTATCCACTCTGTTGGATCGTCTGCTTCAACGCTGCAGGCCTACCGGCGGGAGGTGCAGGCGCTGAACTTTCAGTATCCACTCTGTTGGATCGTCTGCTTCAACGCGCCGTTGTACTGGCGAAGCAGCGGCCCCAGTTGCTTCACTTTCAGTATCCACTCTGTTGGATCGTCTGCTTCAACCGAAACCGACTGCCCGGCCAACAGGGCCGCCATCACCTCTTTCAGTATCCACTCTGTTGGATCGTCTGCTTCAACTCAACGGAGATGATTTTTCGGTCAGAGAGTTGTTGTACTTTCAGTATCCACTCTGTTGGATCGTCTGCTTCAACAACGGACGACAGCGGTCGGCCCTGCTCTTTCACCTGGCACTTTCAGTATCCACTCTGTTGGATCGTCTGCTTCAACACCTGCGGGCCGGGCCAGGCCTGGAGCATGAGGTAGTCTTTCAGTATCCACTCTGTTGGATCGTCTGCTTCAACCAGGCGGGCCGTCAACGTCGAAAGCGCAACTGCCATCTTTCAGTATCCACTCTGTTGGATCGTCTGCTTCAACAGCTGCCCATGAACGACCGGCTGGCCATCTTCACCTCTTTCAGTATCCACTCTGTTGGATCGTCTGCTTCAACGGGGGACGCAACACGCGCCCGAAATTGGTGAAATTTCTTTCAGTATCCACTCTGTTGGATCGTCTGCTTCAACTAGAGAATGAGCTTTGGAGAGCGGCCCTTTGGGCTGCCTTTCAGTATCCACTCTGTTGGATCGTCTGCTTCAACCCGGGCCCTGGTGCTGGACTCCGGCGCGGCCAGGCCCTCTTTCAGTATCCACTCTGTTGGATCGTCTGCTTCAACCGGTCTCGGAGGGTTTCGCCTACACCGAGCTGACGTCTTTCAGTATCCACTCTGTTGGATCGTCTGCTTCAACGGCTGGTATTTCGATGGCATTTCCTGCTCGATTTGTCTTTCAGTATCCACTCTGTTGGATCGTCTGCTTCAACAGGACGTGATAAGCCCCACAACCCGCCGGGCCAGCCTTTCAGTATCCACTCTGTTGGATCGTCTGCTTCAACTGGATTTGATGTGCATATTGCCTCCTTTTGGTCTTCTTTCAGTATCCACTCTGTTGGATCGTCTGCTTCAACCAGTTGCAGAGCGCGACGGATTGCGTTCTGAGCGGCCCTTTCAGTATCCACTCTGTTGGATCGTCTGCTTCAACGGTTCGAGGATCGGGCGGTCTCCTTCCGGGTATGGGCTTTCAGTATCCACTCTGTTGGATCGTCTGCTTCAACAATTGTGAGCGGGATTCTGGAGCTGCGGGATTTGCTCTTTCAGTATCCACTCTGTTGGATCGTCTGCTTCAACCTCGCATCCGGCCCCTGCCCGGAATGTGGCGGGAACTTTCAGTATCCACTCTGTTGGATCGTCTGCTTCAACAACCGTGAACGAGAAAGCAACCTATCGCAACCATCTCTTTCAGTATCCACTCTGTTGGATCGTCTGCTTCAACCCATTTCATCTATATTATCCATCGCAGCACCTCCACTTTCAGTATCCACTCTGTTGGATCGTCTGCTTCAACACGGCGTGGTGCAGCTGGAAGCAGGTCCGGGTAGCCTGCCTTTCAGTATCCACTCTGTTGGATCGTCTGCTTCAACCATCAGCGAAAGCGTGGAGCAGGCCCTGACGGTGTTCTTTCAGTATCCACTCTGTTGGATCGTCTGCTTCAACCTGAGCCGCAGCGCCCGGGACAACTACCTACGGGCCTTTCAGTATCCACTCTGTTGGATCGTCTGCTTCAACCGGTGCTCCAGCTTTCCCAGGACGTACCTATGGAACCTTTCAGTATCCACTCTGTTGGATCGTCTGCTTCAACCCGGCCCCAGCACCTGAACGTCGCCCTTGCCCATGCCTTTCAGTATCCACTCTGTTGGATCGTCTGCTTCAACGTAGGCCACGCTCTCCACGTCCAGGTCGTTGTAGATGCTTTCAGTATCCACTCTGTTGGATCGTCTGCTTCAACGCATCTCATCTACGATGCGGAGGCGCCCGAACTCAACTTTCAGTATCCACTCTGTTGGATCGTCTGCTTCAACCAGGTAGAGCTGCCGGACGGGCGCACCGGCTGGTGCCATCTTTCAGTATCCACTCTGTTGGATCGTCTGCTTCAACGCCCGGGTTGGCCGGGCAGCGGGTGGACGTCAACGTCTTTCAGTATCCACTCTGTTGGATCGTCTGCTTCAACATGGCCCGGTGGCTGGCCGCTGATGAAGAGGGCCATCTTTCAGTATCCACTCTGTTGGATCGTCTGCTTCAACGGCGCATCCACCCAGATGGTCCCCTCCGGAAGCTCACTTTCAGTATCCACTCTGTTGGATCGTCTGCTTCAACGATGCCCTGGTGGCCCCGGAAGCGCGCTTCATCCAGGCTTTCAGTATCCACTCTGTTGGATCGTCTGCTTCAACCCCCGCCACCGCCCGCACCCCCGCGAAGCCGCACACCTCTTTCAGTATCCACTCTGTTGGATCGTCTGCTTCAACCAAAAGCCCTCGGAGAGCGTCCAAGTTTGCCATCATCTCTTTCAGTATCCACTCTGTTGGATCGTCTGCTTCAACAGAGGTCGGATAGAGGCCCAGTCTTGGCGTCGCTGCCCTTTCAGTATCCACTCTGTTGGATCGTCTGCTTCAACGCAGGAAGATGTATTCGAGGCCCTGGCCGGCGACGCCCTTTCAGTATCCACTCTGTTGGATCGTCTGCTTCAACCTGGCTGCAGCCGGGGACCTACTATATTTTGGCCAGCCCTTTCAGTATCCACTCTGTTGGATCGTCTGCTTCAACGCACGTAGATGTTCATGCCGGCGCGCAAGCTCCACACTTTCAGTATCCACTCTGTTGGATCGTCTGCTTCAACAACATTTGGACTCCCGGCCTGGGCCATCCCGTGTATCTTTCAGTATCCACTCTGTTGGATCGTCTGCTTCAACCAGGGGCTGAAGTCCAAGTTCCAGGAGGTTGTTCAGGCTTTCAGTATCCACTCTGTTGGATCGTCTGCTTCAACTCCTCCTGAGGATCAATTAGGACGGCGCAGAGGGGTCTTTCAGTATCCACTCTGTTGGATCGTCTGCTTCAACCACGCCAGCGCTGCAATGGCGCCTATGACAATCAATATCTTTCAGTATCCACTCTGTTGGATCGTCTGCTTCAACACCTTATCCAGTAAGCGTTCCTGTCGCTCCTGCGGAGCTTTCAGTATCCACTCTGTTGGATCGTCTGCTTCAACTGAACAGCGCCTACCACGACTGCGATTTTGTGCTGGCCTTTCAGTATCCACTCTGTTGGATCGTCTGCTTCAACTTCAGCTGCCCCCGTTGCACCGTTGCCACGTCGCCGCTTTCAGTATCCACTCTGTTGGATCGTCTGCTTCAACCTTGAAACCCCAGCTGGACGAATACATCCGGATGGAACTTTCAGTATCCACTCTGTTGGATCGTCTGCTTCAACTCAATGCCCGCCTGGAGCGGGAACGAGAGTTCTAAAACTTTCAGTATCCACTCTGTTGGATCGTCTGCTTCAACAAATTCGCCCCCCCAGGGCGTCCGAAGCCCTGGGTGTCTTTCAGTATCCACTCTGTTGGATCGTCTGCTTCAACCCCGAAGTTTCGGATCGGGGCAGCGGCCGACAATTTGCTCTTTCAGTATCCACTCTGTTGGATCGTCTGCTTCAACAGGACTGCGAGCGGTACCGCAGTCAGCTCAGATTTTTCTTTCAGTATCCACTCTGTTGGATCGTCTGCTTCAACCTGTGGAACCTGTGGGATGCAGCGAACGGAATCCACTTTCAGTATCCACTCTGTTGGATCGTCTGCTTCAACCGTTGATGTAGGAGTCGCTTAGTATATCAGCCCCATACTTTCAGTATCCACTCTGTTGGATCGTCTGCTTCAACGGCCCAGTACACCACTTTCCATAGTCGGCGATACAGTCTTTCAGTATCCACTCTGTTGGATCGTCTGCTTCAACCAATATCGTTCCACGCCGTTCTGACGATTTCGGTTAACTTTCAGTATCCACTCTGTTGGATCGTCTGCTTCAACGCGGCTGGCCGCCCGCCATGGCCCCTGCTTCTTCCACTTTCAGTATCCACTCTGTTGGATCGTCTGCTTCAACCTGCGTTCCGCAAGTTCAGCGGCAGGCAGATCCACCACTTTCAGTATCCACTCTGTTGGATCGTCTGCTTCAACCCCGGCGGGAACTGCGCCAGGCCCGGATTGAACAGGAGCCTTTCAGTATCCACTCTGTTGGATCGTCTGCTTCAACCTCCATCACCGGGTCATACAGATAAAGAATCGCAACTTTCAGTATCCACTCTGTTGGATCGTCTGCTTCAACCACTTCCTGGGCTGGCACCAAGGTCGGCGTAAAGGTCTTTCAGTATCCACTCTGTTGGATCGTCTGCTTCAACCACACAATCCGGGGAATCAGGAGCCGGATGGCCTCCACTTTCAGTATCCACTCTGTTGGATCGTCTGCTTCAACCGTTCGAGCGCGCGCGGCAGGACCAGTCTGGACGCTCTTTCAGTATCCACTCTGTTGGATCGTCTGCTTCAACCCGGCGGCCTGGAGTACACGGACCGCGAGTTGCTCCACTTTCAGTATCCACTCTGTTGGATCGTCTGCTTCAACCCTTCGGATCAGCTGAGACCACTGCCTTCACTGTGTCCTTTCAGTATCCACTCTGTTGGATCGTCTGCTTCAACCGGCCACAGCGGGCCAGGTAGTCGGGGTCAGCGCTGTCTTTCAGTATCCACTCTGTTGGATCGTCTGCTTCAACCGACGCGCCCCTGCTGCTGGCCGCCTATGGCCGGGTCTTTCCTTTCAGTATCCACTCTGTTGGATCGTCTGCTTCAACGCGAAGCAGCTCGTCCTACAGAAGCGGAAGGGATTCTCTTTCAGTATCCACTCTGTTGGATCGTCTGCTTCAACGAAAGTGCCGTGGATGTAGCCGTGATCGCCGAAACTCCTTTCAGTATCCACTCTGTTGGATCGTCTGCTTCAACAGGTCGGTGCAATGGCGCATCAGGTCATCCTCCTGTCTTTCAGTATCCACTCTGTTGGATCGTCTGCTTCAACGTAGCCACCCTGGCCGGGCAGGTGCCGGTGCTGCTGCTCTTTCAGTATCCACTCTGTTGGATCGTCTGCTTCAACTCCAGACCCCATATTGTTCCTGGCTATCCGTATCCTCTTTCAGTATCCACTCTGTTGGATCGTCTGCTTCAACTGGCCGTGTTGGCGTGGAAATAAAGGATGTATGGCCTCTTTCAGTATCCACTCTGTTGGATCGTCTGCTTCAACCCGCGGCCATGGCCGACCTGCGGCTGGACGCCGAGGATCTTTCAGTATCCACTCTGTTGGATCGTCTGCTTCAACCCTGCCGGCTGGGGAAAATCCTGACTCGTGGTTGCCTCTTTCAGTATCCACTCTGTTGGATCGTCTGCTTCAACGTTGGCCATGTTCGTGTCTGATCGTGATCCTGTCACCTTTCAGTATCCACTCTGTTGGATCGTCTGCTTCAACCGGCGCCTGCCAGAACGAGTTCGAGGCCCGCAACTCCTCTTTCAGTATCCACTCTGTTGGATCGTCTGCTTCAACTCCGCTTCCATTGTGACCTCCTGGCCTGGCTCTGCCTCTTTCAGTATCCACTCTGTTGGATCGTCTGCTTCAACCTATGAGAATGACGATCATGTCGCGTTGGAATTGCTCAACTTTCAGTATCCACTCTGTTGGATCGTCTGCTTCAACCCGCCGCCCGCAGCCCGGGCCGTGTCCAGGCTGAAGCCTTTCAGTATCCACTCTGTTGGATCGTCTGCTTCAACTTGCTGCTCATTTCCTATGCTCCTTCTCCAGCGCCGCTTTCAGTATCCACTCTGTTGGATCGTCTGCTTCAACGGCGCTGAAATGCACACCTGCCTGTTCACGCTCAATCTCTTTCAGTATCCACTCTGTTGGATCGTCTGCTTCAACCATGAGGTCCGCTGCCTCCTGGGACTGGGGGATCAGCCCTTTCAGTATCCACTCTGTTGGATCGTCTGCTTCAACGCGGGTCGAGCTCCGCAGGAATCTCATCCGTGTCGGCCCTTTCAGTATCCACTCTGTTGGATCGTCTGCTTCAACCCCTGGAGCGGATGCGGGAAGAGGCGTAGGTGTATCGCTTTCAGTATCCACTCTGTTGGATCGTCTGCTTCAACCTCGCAGGCGACGAGGGTGGTGCCGGAGCCGAGGAAGCTTTCAGTATCCACTCTGTTGGATCGTCTGCTTCAACCCCTCCCGCCCGGGTTCGTTCGGTGGAGCGGGTGGGCTTTCAGTATCCACTCTGTTGGATCGTCTGCTTCAACCCACCGCCCCAGGGTTGCTGGAGGAATCGATGGCGTCTTTCAGTATCCACTCTGTTGGATCGTCTGCTTCAACTGGCTGGCCCCAGCCGAGCGGCGGAAAAGTCGGAAACATCTTTCAGTATCCACTCTGTTGGATCGTCTGCTTCAACAGAACAAAGTGTACGACCTGAGACAGGTCTACGGCTCTTTCAGTATCCACTCTGTTGGATCGTCTGCTTCAACACTCCTGATAGAAACTGATGGCCGTGCTCCAGGCCTCTTTCAGTATCCACTCTGTTGGATCGTCTGCTTCAACTCCATCAGATCGGAACGGGTGACGGCGATCATGGCCCTTTCAGTATCCACTCTGTTGGATCGTCTGCTTCAACCACCAATCTCCTGATCGTCTGATGGCCGCGATAGAAGCTTTCAGTATCCACTCTGTTGGATCGTCTGCTTCAACACACCACTTCGAACTTCGGTTTGTGATCCCATGTGTCTTTCAGTATCCACTCTGTTGGATCGTCTGCTTCAACCGTAGCGAATAGCAACCAACCGACCACCCGCATACCACTTTCAGTATCCACTCTGTTGGATCGTCTGCTTCAACCGCCGGCAGCCTGCGCCGCAGCGGGCCCGATCGATACTTTCAGTATCCACTCTGTTGGATCGTCTGCTTCAACCCATGGCCGTCAGCTTCTGCGTGAACGTCTCCGCCTCTTTCAGTATCCACTCTGTTGGATCGTCTGCTTCAACTGCGGCCAGGTGACGCCATACCCCCCGTTGGTCCCGGTCACTTTCAGTATCCACTCTGTTGGATCGTCTGCTTCAACCGCTCGCCCAGCTCGGCATCGACTACGCCGAGCTGATCTTTCAGTATCCACTCTGTTGGATCGTCTGCTTCAACCGCGGCGGCCGCCGATGAAGGCGTGCTGGATGCGGCCCTCTTTCAGTATCCACTCTGTTGGATCGTCTGCTTCAACCACATGTGGCCGGACTGCATCGTTCGCCGCTATTCTCTTTCAGTATCCACTCTGTTGGATCGTCTGCTTCAACCCAGGCTTTCCCAGATCCAGCTGAATCTCCAGCGCCGTCTTTCAGTATCCACTCTGTTGGATCGTCTGCTTCAACCCCAAGAATGCCTCGTAAGGATCCGCCTCTTCCTCCTCTTTCAGTATCCACTCTGTTGGATCGTCTGCTTCAACCCGGATGAACCTGTGGAAATATCGTGATTGTCATCTTTCAGTATCCACTCTGTTGGATCGTCTGCTTCAACCTTCCCAGGCGGCCGCTGGCCCCGCCTCACTCGGCAACTCCTTTCAGTATCCACTCTGTTGGATCGTCTGCTTCAACTTGCCACCACGCACCTGCAGATAAAAAGTGGCGCCGCTTTCAGTATCCACTCTGTTGGATCGTCTGCTTCAACACTATGACCGCCTCGACACCTACCCTTCGTCCCCTTCTTTCAGTATCCACTCTGTTGGATCGTCTGCTTCAACCTCGGAGATGGAGGCAACAACGGCGGAAAACTCCTGAACTTTCAGTATCCACTCTGTTGGATCGTCTGCTTCAACCGCTGACTGACGGCGCCTATCGGGTGGTCGCCGAACTCTTTCAGTATCCACTCTGTTGGATCGTCTGCTTCAACTGCCAAATCGTCCTCATACTCGGCGACCAACACCTGCCTTTCAGTATCCACTCTGTTGGATCGTCTGCTTCAACCCAGACACGGAAAAGATTGGGGAATCCTGGCCGAATCTTTCAGTATCCACTCTGTTGGATCGTCTGCTTCAACAATCCACCAACCCGGCCAGTACGTCGCCGGTGGTACTTTCAGTATCCACTCTGTTGGATCGTCTGCTTCAACGAAGGTGCGGGATGCCCAGCTGGACGGTCTAGAGCCTTTCAGTATCCACTCTGTTGGATCGTCTGCTTCAACCAGCCAGCCTCGGACGGCGGCCACGGCCAGCACGACTTTCAGTATCCACTCTGTTGGATCGTCTGCTTCAACGCTTTTCATCAGCTGCCGGCCGCAGGAACGGACGGGCTTTCAGTATCCACTCTGTTGGATCGTCTGCTTCAACCAATCCACCAACCCGGCCAGTACGTCGCCGGTGGTACTTTCAGTATCCACTCTGTTGGATCGTCTGCTTCAACTGGTGGACATGGTGATCAGTGCAGCCAACTGGTTCTCTTTCAGTATCCACTCTGTTGGATCGTCTGCTTCAACCCCCGCGTCAACGCCGCTGTCACCGCTGAGATCCGAACTTTCAGTATCCACTCTGTTGGATCGTCTGCTTCAACTGAGCTGGGCCTGGATGAATTCGGCGATGCCGAGACCTCTTTCAGTATCCACTCTGTTGGATCGTCTGCTTCAACCACGGCCAGCCCCGGGCCAGCCACCCGTCGGGCCACTTTCAGTATCCACTCTGTTGGATCGTCTGCTTCAACAGCAGATAGTCCGTGGACACGTCGAACATCTGCGCCACTTTCAGTATCCACTCTGTTGGATCGTCTGCTTCAACTGTTCATGGAAACCTCCTTCCTGCTAATCGACAATCCGCTTTCAGTATCCACTCTGTTGGATCGTCTGCTTCAACGGACGTGACCGTCTGGCTGCTCACCAATCTACCCGTCTCTTTCAGTATCCACTCTGTTGGATCGTCTGCTTCAACAGTCAGACGCCTACATCCATCTGGATGATTTCGCCGTGTCTTTCAGTATCCACTCTGTTGGATCGTCTGCTTCAACAACCGCATTCTGGCCGGGATCCGTTCTACGGTGCGCCTTTCAGTATCCACTCTGTTGGATCGTCTGCTTCAACTCCCGGCCAGCTCCTTCAGTCGTGTCGGCTTCGGTGCCTTTCAGTATCCACTCTGTTGGATCGTCTGCTTCAACTCAAGGTAAGGAAATAAGAGAACAAATTCACACGCAAACCTTTCAGTATCCACTCTGTTGGATCGTCTGCTTCAACTCGTCCGCCACCTCAAGGTGGGAGCGAACTATCGCTATCCTTTCAGTATCCACTCTGTTGGATCGTCTGCTTCAACCGCCCGTCGCCCCGAATTGCCGCGCCCATGACCGGTGACTTTCAGTATCCACTCTGTTGGATCGTCTGCTTCAACGTGGCGCTGGCCGCCGTCAACCTGCTGGAGGCCCTTGACTTTCAGTATCCACTCTGTTGGATCGTCTGCTTCAACCCCCGTCTTCGCCACACGCACCGGGCAGGCCGTGGACACTTTCAGTATCCACTCTGTTGGATCGTCTGCTTCAACGCACTGGTAGCTGCTGGCCACGGTGTCAGTGCATCAACCTTTCAGTATCCACTCTGTTGGATCGTCTGCTTCAACCCCACGGTCTCCGGATGTTCATGTCCCAACCAGACTTCTTTCAGTATCCACTCTGTTGGATCGTCTGCTTCAACGTGCTCATGCCGGCACCTCCTGGAGCATGGCCGCTTCCCTTTCAGTATCCACTCTGTTGGATCGTCTGCTTCAACGCCCCTCTACCTGCACCAGCAATACGGTGGCCCCTTCCTTTCAGTATCCACTCTGTTGGATCGTCTGCTTCAACGGCCATCTCCACCCCGCTGGCCGCGGTGGCCGGGGCCCTTTCAGTATCCACTCTGTTGGATCGTCTGCTTCAACCGGCGAGGGGGTCAGAATCCACCGAATCCCCGGAAGCTTTCAGTATCCACTCTGTTGGATCGTCTGCTTCAACCATGGCGCTGAGCGATTTCGTCCAGTGGTTCGGAGAGCTTTCAGTATCCACTCTGTTGGATCGTCTGCTTCAACCGGATGTGCTGATCCTGAACCAGGATGCCTGGTTGGAGCTTTCAGTATCCACTCTGTTGGATCGTCTGCTTCAACTCTGGCGCAAGTTCCCGCGCAACATGCTCTTCGCCCCTTTCAGTATCCACTCTGTTGGATCGTCTGCTTCAACTAGTCGCGGCGAGCTCAATCCACCCACGTGCGCGTGGCTTTCAGTATCCACTCTGTTGGATCGTCTGCTTCAACAGGCAATCATGGCCAACAGTCAGTTGGCCGATACCCACTTTCAGTATCCACTCTGTTGGATCGTCTGCTTCAACCGCGGCCTGGAGTATACGTACCGCGAGCTGCTCCACTTTCAGTATCCACTCTGTTGGATCGTCTGCTTCAACCGCTGCGCCAGCCGCTGGCCCTGTACCTGGCGCTTTTCTTTCAGTATCCACTCTGTTGGATCGTCTGCTTCAACACCACCGCCTCCTTCCAACACATGCACTGGACATGGACTTTCAGTATCCACTCTGTTGGATCGTCTGCTTCAACCCTGAGGCCATGTTGGAGGCCGCTGTCGTTATCGTTTCTCTTTCAGTATCCACTCTGTTGGATCGTCTGCTTCAACAAACACAAGACAGTGTTCTCGTTCTACGGAAAAACCACTTTCAGTATCCACTCTGTTGGATCGTCTGCTTCAACCATCCGCCCCCATTGCGGCCTGCTGATTCGGCTCCGCCTCTTTCAGTATCCACTCTGTTGGATCGTCTGCTTCAACCGGAGGAGGGAGGCGAGTCGTGAATCGTTGCAACTCCCTTTCAGTATCCACTCTGTTGGATCGTCTGCTTCAACCTGTCAGAACAAATGGACAACTTGAAATTGTCAGCCCTTTCAGTATCCACTCTGTTGGATCGTCTGCTTCAACCTCCAGGCCATCTGCCTGCGCCATTATGACGGTGACTTTCAGTATCCACTCTGTTGGATCGTCTGCTTCAACTACGGTGGCATCTAACAGAACCAATCCGGATGCGTCAACTTTCAGTATCCACTCTGTTGGATCGTCTGCTTCAACACTACGCCCCCCTCGACAGCCGCAACATTGCCATGTTCTTTCAGTATCCACTCTGTTGGATCGTCTGCTTCAACCGTTGACCGTCAGCCGCTCGTACACCTCCGCGCCCCTTTCAGTATCCACTCTGTTGGATCGTCTGCTTCAACGAATGGCTCACCCGCATTGAAAGAGATAACCCCTCTTTCAGTATCCACTCTGTTGGATCGTCTGCTTCAACTACAACATAAGCGCAGTTATGTTGTAAATAGCCTTCACTTTCAGTATCCACTCTGTTGGATCGTCTGCTTCAACCGGCCAACAACGACGGCGCGCCATCCGCCTACGCCCCTTTCAGTATCCACTCTGTTGGATCGTCTGCTTCAACAACAACTCCGCCTGGTTCGCCGATTTGTTGCGACAGTCTTTCAGTATCCACTCTGTTGGATCGTCTGCTTCAACCATCAAGGCGTGCATCCCCAACCAGGCGCGTGTGCGCTTTCAGTATCCACTCTGTTGGATCGTCTGCTTCAACCTCCGGCCAGTGCTTGTGAAGCACGGCCAGACAATACCTTTCAGTATCCACTCTGTTGGATCGTCTGCTTCAACAGAAGGAGCGCCAGCGCCTGGAGCTAGACAACGTGGCTTTCAGTATCCACTCTGTTGGATCGTCTGCTTCAACCTCGCCCTCTTCGCGCAGCCGACGCCAGTTGAAGCGTTCTTTCAGTATCCACTCTGTTGGATCGTCTGCTTCAACCCTCCTGCCCACGGCTGCCCAAGTTCACGAAGAGCCACTTTCAGTATCCACTCTGTTGGATCGTCTGCTTCAACACCGCGCCACCGAAACGCACGGACCGGCGCAATTTCCGCTTTCAGTATCCACTCTGTTGGATCGTCTGCTTCAACGCGCTGGCCGGACGCCAACGTCGGCCTGGATTGCGGCGCTTTCAGTATCCACTCTGTTGGATCGTCTGCTTCAACGCCGGCCCCGCAGCCACACATGACGCCGGCCCGGCACTTTCAGTATCCACTCTGTTGGATCGTCTGCTTCAACCTTCTCGAAACCTCTGGCCGGAAATGCGCCGCATTGTTGCCTTTCAGTATCCACTCTGTTGGATCGTCTGCTTCAACGCAGCCGGTGCGCCAGTGGCATATCGAGGCCGTGCCTTTCAGTATCCACTCTGTTGGATCGTCTGCTTCAACCGCGCAGACCCTGGGCGTGCGCCTGGGCGAGTACATCAATCTTTCAGTATCCACTCTGTTGGATCGTCTGCTTCAACGTTCTACACGGTGCCGGTAGCCGTCGCCATCTGGTTCTTTCAGTATCCACTCTGTTGGATCGTCTGCTTCAACCTTGTTGAACTCGTACGTGTGGCAGTACGGTTTCGAGCTCTTTCAGTATCCACTCTGTTGGATCGTCTGCTTCAACGAGGAATTCCTTGGCATGTGCGAACGCCCCTATGTCTTTCAGTATCCACTCTGTTGGATCGTCTGCTTCAACACATCATCGGCCCCCTGCAGCGGCTACACCAGCACCTCTTTCAGTATCCACTCTGTTGGATCGTCTGCTTCAACCGACACCCGGGCCAACCTGATCCTGGTGGAACGGGGCAACTTTCAGTATCCACTCTGTTGGATCGTCTGCTTCAACCGCTGCAGATGAGATACCGACGCCCCGGCCCCTGGACTTTCAGTATCCACTCTGTTGGATCGTCTGCTTCAACTGAGCCCGTGTTGACGCCGACCGGTTGGGCTCGCATCTTTCAGTATCCACTCTGTTGGATCGTCTGCTTCAACTCAGGATGGGCTGGATCGCCTGCCACAGGTTCTGCACTTTCAGTATCCACTCTGTTGGATCGTCTGCTTCAACCAGATGCCAGGCGGTCGGCCCAGTAGTACGCCCGCATCTTTCAGTATCCACTCTGTTGGATCGTCTGCTTCAACGAGCGGTGGTTGCCCATGCTGGCGTATCCCCCTTGACTTTCAGTATCCACTCTGTTGGATCGTCTGCTTCAACGAGCAGCAACAGGTGGCCGTCGCCGGCGATGATGCGGTGCTTTCAGTATCCACTCTGTTGGATCGTCTGCTTCAACCGCCTATTACCTGTACCGGCATCCCGACCGTTGGGTCTTTCAGTATCCACTCTGTTGGATCGTCTGCTTCAACCCGATGATGGCGCGCAGGGCCTCAGGGTCCGGGTTACCTTTCAGTATCCACTCTGTTGGATCGTCTGCTTCAACTTCAAATCCCGCCTCCTGCTCCTCCAGCCAGGCCAGCACTTTCAGTATCCACTCTGTTGGATCGTCTGCTTCAACATAGATGCGATTGCGTTCCTCTTCCAGCGCTGCCTCTTTCAGTATCCACTCTGTTGGATCGTCTGCTTCAACTCGTGAGGCGGTGGAGGCGGCCATCGCCGAAGCGACCAAACTTTCAGTATCCACTCTGTTGGATCGTCTGCTTCAACGGTGACCGACAACGCCGGGAGCACCACCTACACCGACTTTCAGTATCCACTCTGTTGGATCGTCTGCTTCAACCCCGCTACCGCGCCCTGTCGGCCTGGTTCGAGTGGCCTTTCAGTATCCACTCTGTTGGATCGTCTGCTTCAACTATGGGGCTCGATGGCCAGCCAGCGCTGGCCGTCCACCTCTTTCAGTATCCACTCTGTTGGATCGTCTGCTTCAACGCCAGGTCGCCCAGGGGGCCGCCGTTCTGGCGCTCCCTTTCAGTATCCACTCTGTTGGATCGTCTGCTTCAACCCCGGCGCAGGCTGTTGGCGATCCGCGGCCCGTTGGGCCTCTTTCAGTATCCACTCTGTTGGATCGTCTGCTTCAACCACGCCCCTCCCCCCGTCCCCGCCGCCACAATCGCCACTTTCAGTATCCACTCTGTTGGATCGTCTGCTTCAACATTGAGACACGCCTTGCGCCGCCTGGCGTTGCTGGACTTTCAGTATCCACTCTGTTGGATCGTCTGCTTCAACCCGCCCACGCACACCACACCAAACCTTCTTTGCAACCCTCATCCTTAAGAAAAAACGCATGTAGAGGCTCTCAACGGCTCCCGCCAACGGCCGATTTCGTTGCATCTTATCCGCTCAGTCCATTTTTTCGCAATTTGCTTTTTGCCCCATTCCGGCCTCCTTTTGCGACACCCCAGAAAGCGGCCCTCCAGAGGCGGATCGTACATGTGTTCCAGATCGCGGCCCAGTGGCGACCCTCCCCCGCATTTAAGAAGCCATGGACGCAGACCGTTTGCGACGGGGCGTGTTCTCATGCGCTTCAGGCCGCTACCGCGAGCGCCCATGATGCACTCCCCCATGCCCCTGGGCTGCGATGGGGCTGCCAACACCAGGGCACACTGTATGGGCGTCGACCAAGAGCAACATGACCATCAGATCGTATCGTTGCAGAACCGCCGAAATTCACAATCCACACACTGCCGCACCGACCGCGGTGGGCCGGGCATGCGTTGCTCCATGATCATCTCCCGGATTTCGGTCACCAAACGAGTTGCCTTCCGCCGCAGGTGCGCTGTGAACGGTACCGAAATGGCCTGCCGGCTCGGAATGAGGTAGATGTAACCCTCCGTCGCTGGTATGCCCCATGCCTCCTCCAGCATCAGGCCATAACAGACCAACTGGAGCCGAAAATGGTTACCCGGCTTCCGCCGGCTCAGCTTGAAGTCCACTGGAATGGCCCGCCGCTCATTGCCACTGCCCGTAACAATGACCATGTCGATCTGACCGCTACAGCCCAGGCGAGTGGAAACCACGGATACGTGGTAGTGGCGCTCCCCTTGCTCCAAACCATAGGCCCGCAGACTGCGGCGATCCTCCAGGCGGGTGACCCGACTCTGTGCTTCAATGCCCGCTGCCATTTTGTAGGTAACCGGCCGTACATCTGACAGGCAGTACCGGTAGTACACCACTCGCGGACAATAGTCAAACTGTTTGAGATCGGTGACTTCCAGCAACCAGGGATCTTCCCAGCTGGGGAGAGCACCGCGGGGATCGGCAGTCCCTTCGGCAGGAGCTCCCCCATAAGCCCCTGTAAGTAGTTGTTTGGATGCCATGACCGCTCACCTCCTCCCGGATCCCGGCTCTTTGCCGTCTACCGCCGGGCCCGATTGCTCGATGGAAAGCCGGCTGCGCCAGTCCTGTCGGCAAATGGGGAATAGTTCCACCTTGCCGGCTGCGTTTCCCAGGCGCTGCTGGATTTTGAGCATTAACTCTTCCTGGTGATTGCTGCTCAACTCGCCGACAAACGCGCTGTATTGGATTCGATCCAGGCCATAGTCCAGGCAGAAATCGGCAATCCGGGTTCGCACCCGGTCATCTGGGATGTCGTAGATCAACAGGCATCTCATGGGCTTACCTCCGAACAGAGCCTACCAGGATGCCACAAACGCCGTGTAAGCGGGCCGTTCTCCACGCAAATATACGGCAAGATGTCGGGCTTGCATCTGGATGATGGCTCGCAACGGGTGCCGCTTGCCCTCAAACGCTTCCGTCGCTTCCAGTCGGTTCAGCACCTTTTCGGCCAGGTTCCGCCGGGTCTCTCCGGTCAATTGCCCCCGCTCGTCCAGCTCCACAGCCATCCCCCGATTGAAAATCGCCATGACCGTCCGATCCACCACCGTCTGTCGAAATTCCTCCACCAGGTCGTAGACCAGGCTGGCCTTGCCCGGCCGATCCACATGCAAAAAGCCGGCGTAAGGATCCAGGCCAGCCAGGACCAGTGCCCGTTCCACCTGGCTGTAGAGAATGCCGTAGCCATAGTTGAGCGCCGCGTTGAACGGATCCCGGGCACCCTGGGTACGTCGTCCCGGCCAACCTACCTCCGGCAGCAGCAGCCGGCCAATGCCGGCCCAATATTTCTGGGCTGCCCGCCCTTCTGCCGAAAGAATTTGGCCGCGACACGCGTCCACCGTATCCCCTGTACACCGTTCCAGATCGGCCAGATGATCCAACACTTCATCGGCCAGCAACCGAACCTCCTGGTAAATCTCCGGCTGGCGGGTTTTACGGTATTTACTCATGTACTTCAGCAGATTGGCCTGGTTGCGGATCTTGCCTGCCGCCACAGCCCTGGCCACATGCAACCCCCGGCCATCGCCCCGAGCCTCCAATTGAGCGCGCCGGGTCTCTACGGTGGCTGCCAGCCCTGCACTGTACAGGCTGCCCAGCGGCTGTCCCCGGGCATCCAAGAAATGGAGGGGGATCCCTGCTTCCACACAGGCGGCCACCACGTCGCTGCTCAGGCTGACACCGCGACCACTGATCAGGACGGTCTCCAGGTGCATCAACGGCGCCTCCACGCGCTTTTCTCCCTGGCAGGTGACCCGCAAACGTCCCTGATGTTTGGCGATAAAGCTGCCAAATTCATCGACGATCAGATGTTGTATGATTGCCATGGCTGGCTCCCGGGGTTAACCCTTTCTTGACACTTCCGAGAACAAATCTACCATTCCCCCGGCTCTGACAGCTTCGTCGCGTCCTGCCCAGAGCCGCAGCGCACCGCACCCCTTCACCACGTTCTTGCCCACATGGATCACGCTGGACCAGAGCAGCCATGGTAACAAGGGTTGCCAGTCTGTGGTCCGGTAAATGGCCCGGCCCACGAGACCGCCCAGCACCTGGGGCCGTTTCAGGCGGCCGGAATAGCCTTTCAGATCCCACCATCGAGTCTGATCCATCACCAGCGCGACCTGGTCGGCGTGGGGGTAAATCTCTCGTTTTAACTGGATATCCGGCCGGCCACCGCCATATTGCGCACAGACGTCCAACACCCGCAGGACGCTCTGTTTGATGAGGGGAAAGAAGTGGGGCGCTTCAACCGTCTGGCGGTTTTGGATGAGGCGCAGCGGGGTCAGGAATTCCACGGACAGGTGGTTATCGCAGGCGGCCAGCTCGTCCAGCAGGCGTGCCGCTGCATCCAACACGTGGTCATGGGTGATGAAGACGGTCGGTGGATCCACCACCTGTCGGCCAGGCCGAAGCAGGGACTGCTCTTCCCCGCTGAAGGGGTTGACCGCGTCGATGGCTTCGATGGTGAAGCGGCCGCGCTGGCCATCCGCAAGTCGGCGCCCCACACCGCCCTGCTCGCCCATGGCCTTGACGGCCAGAACCAGATAGGGCAGGTAGAGCAGATTGTCGCCCAGGAGCAACAAGGTGAAGTGGAACCGCTCGCCGGGGGCATAGCGGGTGGTGGCGTCCAGAGGGGGCTCAATGACGTACGGGCGCCGTACATCGCCGGATGGGCTGTCGTCCTGTTCCAGGCTCAGGATTTGGCAGACCGGGCAGAGGGAACGGTGCAGGGGATCGGTGCCTTCGGCACGCCATTCGGGACAGAAGTGACGGCGCAGGGTCGTGGCAAAGGCGCCCCGCAGGGCGCTGCCCTTGAATTCGTTGAAGACAATAGGCGTCTCGGCCCGCACGGTGAAGCGCAGCCGATGGACGGTGAGGGGAATGGCTGGACCTATGGATGTCGCTGTCATGGTGGTTCTGGGCCTTTGGGAATGGGCTGGCGGACTGGAACGTCCCTTCCGGTCCGCCAGCCGTCGAGACTCACAGTCGCCGGTACAGGGTGTAACCCCGGCTGCTGCGTTCCATCCGATAGGGCAGGATCACATGGCGCAGGATGCGGTCGGAGCCGACCCGCAGCTTGGTGGTGGTGTAGATGTTTACCTGGTCGAAGCGGACGTCGCTCGCGCAGTCATCCATCACCTGGAGGGTCCCATCCAACGCGAAGCCGGCCTCGTTGTCCTGAGTCAGCAGGGTGAAGTCATCCGGCAGCTCGTCGGCCTGGGTGGGCGGGGCTACCGCCTGGATGAATCCCCCACGTTTTCCCAGGTAGTGGATCTGGGTCAGCCAGCGGGCCCAGTCCTTTGCCTCGCTGTCGGCCTGGAACGCGATTTGAAGCTCTCCCTGCCACTGGACATACTCCCGAAAGCCGATGGTGCGGCCCATGACGGGGAAGAGTCCGGTGTCTGGATCGTAGGCTGCCGACCGATTCGGTTTCAGGATCTTGGTGAAGGTGTTGTTGACCACGATCCGCTCCGGTCCTCGGACGGCTACCTGGCCACTGCAGATGGTTGGCCAGAGGGCTTCCCCCAGGTCAACCCCGCCATCCCGGATGACCACGTCCAGCAGGGCCATTTTGAAGGCAAAGGGCGTGGGCAGCAGGAGGGACTTCCCCCCGGTGGAGGTGGCCGTCGAAACCTTCAGCGACAGGAGGCTTACCGGCTGATAGGTCGTGATGAACCACATGGTTCTCACCCTACACCGTCAACGCATGGGGCCGCCCATCCTTGAGCAAGGCCTGCAGGATTTCGGCCAGTTCTGCCAGGGAACCGAAGCTGGCCACCTGCACCCGCCCCTCGTGAATCTGGTTGAGGGCCTGGGCGATCTGCCCGATCTGTTGGTCAAAGCGGCTGTTGAGGGGGCTCACCAGGGGCGCCGGTGCCGGCCCAGTGCTGTAGGCCACAGCCCCCATCACATCCACGATATGCGGGTTCTGGGTATTGCGCATGGCGCCATTGGGCTGGACGAAGGCATAGAGCAGGCTTTCCAGCAGGGCGGCCAGGCGCGCCTGGCGCTCTTCTTCATCGAGGGTGTACTTCTGGCTGATGTCGTTGTAGCCGATGCGGTGGGCTTCCACGTTGCAGACGATGGCGTATTGACCGCTGCTGGCAGGGCGGTGGAAGATGGCCTGGCCCAGGTTACCAGATCGCTCGGCCTTCTCTGTGGGGATTTCCCGCCGGTCCGGGTCATATTTGACGTGGAAGTACTGGTCCGTGGTCACCGCTTCAGGAATACCCACGGCCCAGCCGAATTCCACCACACTCTTGCGGGGAACCGACTGGTTGCCCTCGGTGATCAGGTTGCCTTCCAGATCGTCCAGGGTGCAGGTGAGCAGTCGGTCCACCACCTGGACCGGCGTGGGTTTCTCCGCCCGGATCCACTGCTGGAAATCGGGGTCGGCGGACATCCGGTTGGCGTCGAAGATCTGACATGCCGCGCAGAGGGGCAGGCCCCGCTCCCGGCTGATGTGGTAGAGGTGCTCTGCCTGGATGTGCTTCAGCATGTCCCCGCTGATGGCGTTGACGTTGTGCATGCGCCCATCCTCGCCGATGATGTTGACCATGCGAGTCTGGGTCTGGTTCCCTTCGCCCCCTTCGTTGTTTAAGGAGTGGAGGTTCAGGATGGCCTTGGCGGAAATGGACAGGTTGTAGATGGTGGTCATGGGGATTACTCCATTGCTGTCAGATGAGATTTTGCCGGACGGATAGAATCAAATGGATGATGATCGGCCTGGCTCGATGCCCGTGACGCCGGGGGGAAGGGCGCTCCCAGCCGGCAGCAATGGGCTGCTGAGCGATATGCCGTAGAGGTACCGTTTACGCCTGGGCCACCTCGCCTTCGGGCGTGGCTGTCCCCAGCTCCTCCTCCGGTTTGACCCGAGGATCTCGCGCGTAGCCGAAGGCAACCAGCAGGTTGCAGACGGTCTTGGAGCCATAGGTGTCCACCAGACGCACCACACTTTCAATGTCCTGGGTAGTGACCAGCCGGCGACGGGCGGCTCCCTTGGTCCGCTCGTGGACCCGTAAGGTCTCGTCGTTGTAGCTTTGGATGAATTCGGACAGGGCCTGGATGAAGTCATCCGGATATTGGGCCTTGCGCAAGAGATCCTGTCCCAGTCCATAGCGAACTTCGAAGCGCCGTTGGTTGCGGTCCAGATAGATGGGCGTGACGGTGCTCATGCGAATGGCATAGGCCACGTTGCGGAAGCCTTCATCGGCCAGGATGGGGGATAGTTCCGGGGTGGTCATGTCGAATAACCTCCTTAGATGAAATTCACTGAAAGGACGGACGTAGTAATTTTTCCGATCCAGCGCACTCATTAGGTATTGGCTGTAACCGGCCAGGAATGTGAAAAAGGGCTTGAGGTCGTTGCCGGCGACGAAGTCCCGGTATGCCTGCAGCAGCGCGTAACCTTCGCTGCGATCTTCGTCAATCGCCCGGATCCGCTCCCGGTGCTCCTGCAGGAGGGCAATGTAGGTACGGGCATCCTCGGACGTGCGGATGTGGGGCATCCAGTCTGGCAGGCCCAGGAAGGCCAGGTTCATCATGGTGTACGAGTTGGCACTGAGGAGCTGGTAGGTGGCCACCTCCATGCCGTTCACCACATCGGTGACCCGGCCGTCGTCAAAGATGTCCAGGGCGTCATCTTCCAGGCTCTGCTCCAACAAGACTTCGGTGTAGAGGAGGACGGTCATGATGTCCTGCTTGATCGGCCCCTCGTTTCGGATGCGTTCCCGGAAGCGGCTGAAGACCCGCCGGTGGTAGCGCATCCGCAGCTCCCGGGGGGCCAGGACGTAGGTTTTGCGCAGGTCGGCGTTGGTGGCCCGGGTAGGCACGGCGGCGGCCCAGAGCCCCACAGCCTTCAGGTACTCCAGCAGCCAGAAGAGCTTCTCGTTGCCCATGGAGAGCCTGTTGGCCTTGGGCTGGTTCTGCCCTTTGCCCATGTGGGGGTTGAAAAGCTGGGACGCGGTGACCGTATCCTTATTTTTGAAGTCGCTCTCCTTCACCGCCTTCTTCCAATCCGCGGCGATGGCATCCCAATCTGCCGTGGGCGAGGAGAAGAGCTCCAGGACGGTCCGCATGTTCAGCCCTGGGAACTGTTGGCCTGTACGGAGCCACTGTTCCACCAGGCCGTTGTGGATGTGCTGGGCCTGCATCCGGTAGTCACCCAGGTAGGTGACGATGGTCCAGTCGGGTTCCGGTGCCAGGTCGGCCAGGGCTTGGGCGGCGACATCGTCGGCCTCGACCTGCTGTCGCAGTTGCTCCTGCTGCTCCAGAAATCGGCGGAAGGTTTCCCACGTCTCATCCACGCTGCGGGCTGCGGCAAATTCCAGGCCCTCCGGCACCTTATGTCTTCTTTCATCGGTGACGAATGGGATATGCTGGTGTGCTTCGGCCAGCCACGCTTCCTGGATGGGTACGCCGGTGTCAATGGCGTAGTAGCTGCCCGCATCCCGCAGGATTACCTCGGCTTGTGGGGCGTGGCGCTGCAGCAGCTCCTGGAGCACTGTCGCCACGCCAAAAGCCAGCAGGGCATCGCTCAGGGTCCGGGTGGATTTGGGGATGTAATAGTGCTGGTAGTCCATGACTCCTCTATTCCATTTCTTGTGACAAACCATCACACAACCGCAACACGCGCACGATGTAGAAATAGAGCAAGAGTTGCTCGAACTGTTCCGGTTGGATCAGGATCCGGTCCAGCGGGCCGCCAGGTCCCTTGGTGGTCAGCGGTTTGGTGGGCTGGGAAAGCCCTGCCTGTTCCAGCGCCTGAAGCAGGGCCGGCTGGGCGCCGGGATGGAGCTCATACGGCGTGTAGTCCGCGGTCGTGGGGCTGTGGTGTCGGGCGATGGCGGTCAGCGCGGCCCGAGTCAGGGACGGTTGGCCGCACTGCTCGACGACGATGCGGGCCGCCGCAACCGCACTCTCCCCGGCATGGCGGGGGCGCTTCTGCCGGCGGTCTGCCAGTTGTTTCGCCTCCCGGCAGGCCGGATCCGCCGGATTCCAGTCCGTATGCACCGCCATGAAATGGGCATCCTGGATCGGCTTTCCGATCGCCTCCTGGTAGAGCCGGACCCAGCGCTGCCAGCCTTTGTCCAGCTTGCCCAGGTCGTGGCAGGTGATGGCCAGGCGAATGGCCCGATCCAGGCTGTCGGGCGCCAGGGCCCCGGACTTGCCCAGCCGCTGCTGGATGTAGGCGTAGCTCTCTCGAAGGGATGGCTGCTGGTTGTTGAACGGCCGCTGATAGATCTGGAGCATGCGCTGGATGTGCTGTTGGTAGGATTCCAGGGTGTAGAGATATTCACCTCCCCGGCGGCCGTGGCGAAATTCTCCCGGGGGCGATGCCCAGGGCGAGGCCGTGCCAGGAGGCACGATGCGAAACCCCACCTCCGCATCGTAGGCGCAAAAGGCGCTGTTGATCACCACCACCGAGGAGGCGTTGAGCAGATCGCGGTCACGGATCTTGCGCCAAGCGAAGCGCTCTTCCTGGGCGATGTCCTCCTCTGGGTTGTCCACGGGCTGCGGATAGGCCATCAGCCATGGAAAGTCTTCGAACTCGCCCAGCTCGACCATTTGGCTGTACTCTTCCAGCTCCCGCCAGATGCGGTAAACGCTGCCCCGGTGCAGGCTAAAGCCCTGGGCGGTGAAGGGGTTGCCCACTGCTTCCGGCTGGGGGGCTGCCAGCACGGTGATGCTGTCGATGCGACGAATCAGCTTCTGGCGTTGGCTGGGGTCATGTTCCTCCATGGCGCCGAAGATCTCCCGCCACAGCAGGCCTTGTTGTTGGTCCATGGCTTTGAGCAGTTGCCGGTCCATCTCGGTGTGGACCTCGTCGATGATGGCCTGCTCTTCCTGGAAGTCGATCTCCTGGCCATGGCGTTTTTGAAAGCTCTGCCAGGATACCTCACAGAGGGAAGCGGGATAGGGCAGGTAGTCCGGCTGGGGCTCCCCGTCCCTTCCTGGTCGGGCCGGCACCGGGTAGATGTGGACGTGACCTTCCTCACCGGGATAGCGAGCACATCGACCAGCCCGCTGGAGGATGGCGTTGGCCGGGGCCACTTCCGTGTGGAGGCGGTCGCAGGTGATGTCCAGCCCTACTTCTACCACCTGGGTGGCCACCAGGATCAAACTTTCCACCCTTCGCTCGGAATACGCCTTGCCGAATTCCCGGGCGAGCTCCACCTCTTTTTGTTGCCGATCGGCCTGGGTGAAGCGGCTGTGAAGCAGGCGCACCTGGATGCCCGTGCCCTGGGTCCGTTCCCGCAGGGCCTGGAACAGCTCCTGGGCCCGTCCCACCTGGTTGCAGACCACCAGGGAGCGGCTGACGCCCGGCTCGGCGTGGGCCGACAGGACCGCTTCGGCCGTGAGCGGCTCCTGGTGCAGGTAGTAGTGACGACGCCTCGGCTTCTTGCCGTTGCCGCTGGCGATCTGGAGATATTCGCCCTGGGTGACGGTGATTACCTCGGCATCCAGTCGAGTAGCCAGGTCCGCCAGCATGGTGCTGGAGAAGGTGGCCGTCATCAGCACAAAGGGGACAATCCCCTTCAGCGCAGCCAGAAGTTGCAGGGTGGTCACCAGGGCCCCGCCCGCCCCGCTCTGCGCCTCCACCGGAAAGAGGTGGAACTCATCGAAGACCAGATAGGCCGAGTAGACGGCCGCGGCGTTCATGTTGGCCCGTTTGGGCGAGAGGGAATAGGGGACGGCCAGGGCGCTGCTCAAGGTCTGGTCGATGGTGGCAAAGATCAGGTCTCCGGTCAGCATGGGATCCTCGGGCCGTTCGCCCGTCTGGATCGTCACGGTGAGGGGGCGTCGGAAGCGCCGCTGATACCGCGCAGCCAGCCCGGAAAACTCCTCTTCAAACTGGTTGGCCAGCACCCGCATGGGCACAGAGTAGATGCACTTGCGGGGGAAAGCATGGGCCGGCAGGTCAAAAAAAGCCTCGATGAACGGGGCCAGCGCGGCCCGGGTTTTGCCGGTGCCCGTTGGCGCCTGGAGGATAACCGACCGGCCTGCCTGGATGCACGTTTTGACCCGTTGCTGATAGGGGTACAGCTCCACGGTCTACTCCTGGACTCTTTCTGAATTTTGCCAGCCTGTATTGGTTCTGCTGCACAAAGGTCAAATGAGGACGCTGACCCACGCAGATGAACGCTGATTCAGGTTACTCTCTCCTGCATTTCTTTGCGCCTTTGCACCTTTGCGCCTTTGCGTTGAAAAATGCCCTTTTTGCAGGGGAGTCATGGCTTACTCGGTAAAAAAGTCCGCCAGGGTGGAGGAGGTGTTCGTCCCGCCGGCTGCGGATTGGGCGGAAACGTTCCATCCGTACTGTTCGGCCATGGCTTTGGCCTCGCCGACCAAGGCCTCCCGCAATGTCTCCGGGGCCAATACCTCGCAGTCGGCTCCCCAACCTCGTATCCAGGGAAGCATTTCCTGGGGCTCAGCGATCTCCGCTTGCCAGATCAAATAGCCGTCGGGCAGCTCTTGGACCTGTTCGCTGCGATGCCAACGGGTTTCCTTTACCCGTTGAACCACCCGGGGATGGAACTTCAGCTGGACGGTGACGGGTTCTCTTTCTGCGTACCAGATACCCCAGGCATCTCGCAGCAGATCCCGAGGATCGAAGTCCGGAGGAATGCGGTAGGGTGTCTGGGTCTTTTCGATGCGGAGAATGCGTTCCACCTTGAAGGTAATGGGGTGATCTCGGGCGCCGTGTACCCCCAGAACGTGGATGGTCTGACCCACGGCGTAGGGCTCAATGAAATAGGGCGCAAAATCGAACTCCCGGACCCGGCCATCTGGCCCCCGATACCAGAGGTGGACACGTCGCTCTTGGGCCCAGCTCAGGGTCAGGGTCTCCAACACTTCCAGGAAGCGTGGATCGTGGCGTTGGCTCTCTTGATCCATCACGTCGGCCGAGCGGTTGAGGTGCTCTTGGATTCTGGGCGCCAATCGGCTTAGGGACGAGGCCAGTTTCCGTAGCGCTGCGGCCGCGTGGGGATTATGCTTATCGGTCCGGGTCGCCAGAAGCCGTGCGGCCAGGTGTAGGGCCATGGCTTCGTGCAGGTTGAACCGGACGTTCACGAGATAGCTGTTGAGGTCGATTTTCCACCGGCCGTCATCTTCCAGGTAGATATGGCCGGGCAG
The DNA here is from genome assembly GCF_006569185.2 of Litorilinea aerophila. Classification (NCBI taxonomy): domain Bacteria; kingdom Bacillati; phylum Chloroflexota; class Caldilineae; order Caldilineales; family Caldilineaceae; genus Litorilinea; species Litorilinea aerophila. The sequence goes on from NZ_VIGC02000021.1 coordinate 29,244, forward strand.
GTCGGGCAGGTAACGGGTGATGGTCGAACGGTGGACCTTCAATCGCCGGGCGATTTCAGCGGGCCTGAGCCCTTCTGGGTGGGCACAAAGGAGTGCCTCGATTTCGCCCAGACGTGCCGCTTTGTTGGTGGCTCTGCTCATCTTACACTCTTTCTCCAGTTGGCGTAAAGTTCTGTGTGGCCTTTCTGTTTTTTAATATAGCACAGGCGTTGTCTAAAAGTCGCAACACCCGTCAAAATTCCCCTGGACTCCTGCAACGGCCGGCCCCAGGATCCCCTTTCCTCCTTCAATCTTCTTGCTGAAAGGGCCACAGCCGGCCCTTGTCATCTTCGTATAGGAGAATGCCCGCCTCTTCCAGATTGGGCAGCATGCGGGTTACCGTGGACGGGGCCACATCCAGGTGTCGGGCGATTTCCCGAGCGGAAAGGCCGGGCCGTTCTTCCAGGAGCTGCCGGACGTTTTCGTACGTGTCCATTCGGCTGCGCCAGAATCCCATGGTATACCTCCCATTCATGTTGAAGACATTGGACTCAACCGATGCTCATGATGGGATCCTGACAGATGGGTGTTGCAGGTAACGCAACAGTGCAAACAGAATTCGCGGCCACGGGGGAAGATGATGGGGGGGGCTGTGGACATTTCGCACGTTTCGCGTTTTCGCCCCCTGGTTGACAACCCTCCCCATTCGATGTATTCTGGTATCGGTACCCCAAGGGCGAACGCCTATCTACACACCGGATACAGCTGCCACCCGACCTGTGTCCTGGTCTTGTCGATCCTGTTGGACAATTTCATCATTGCTACATCTCTAGGGAGGAAAACATATGCGCACGAGATGGTTACTACCCCTGCTCCTCGTGGTGTCCCTGGTTTTCGCTGCCTGTGCGGCCCCAGCCGCCACGCCGGCCCCGCCGGAGACAGCCCAGACCGAGGGGGCCCAGGCTGAAGGCGGTCAGGCGGAGACGGGCGGCCTGCCCTTTGAAGGGGTCGAGGTGAACCTGCTCACCTTCACCGGCCCCCAGATCGCCGAGCCCCTCCAGCGCCGGGCGCCGGACTTCCAGGCCCTGACCGGCGCCAAAGTCAACGTGGTCGTCGTTCCCTTCAGCGACCTCTACCAGAAGATCCTCACGGACCTGGCCACCGGGACCAACGCGTTCGACGCCTTCGTCTTTGCCCCCCAGTGGATGGTGGACTATATCGAGCCGGGGTATCTGGAAGATCTGACCGACCGGGTCAATGCGGATCCCGATATCCAGTGGGATGACGTGGCCCCCTTCTTCCGGGAATTCAGCGCCACCTACAACGGCCGCATCTACACCATCCCCCTGGACGGTGATTTCCAGATGGCCTACTACCGCATCGATGTGTTGGAGGAAGCCGGCCTGGAACCGCCCCAGACCTGGGATGACTATCTGCGCATCGCTGAGGCCGTCCACGGCACCGATATGAACGGTGACGGCGAGGGTGACTACGGCTCCTGCATCTCCAAGAAGCGCAACGCCCAGGCCTACTGGTTCATCTACTCCATCGGCGGCGGCATGCTCCAGAGCCAGGGCACGGCCCAGGGCGCTTTCTTCGACCTGGAGACCTTCGAACCCCTGGTGAATAACCCCGCCTTTGCCCGGGCCCTGGAGATCTACAAGGCTACCACCCAGTTCGGCCCCCCCGATGAGCTGAACCTGGACGTGGGTGACACCCGGGGTCTCTTCACCAGTGGCCGCTGTGCCCTTTCGGTGGACTGGGGCGACATCGGCACTCTGGCCATCGACCCGGAGACTTCGGTGGTGCAGGACAAGGTGGGCGCCATCATCCTGCCCGGCTACACCCAGGTGCTGGACCGGGAGACCATGGAGCTGGTGGACTGTGACGAGAACACCTGCCCCTACGCCATCGACGGCGTCAACCATGCCCCCTTCGCGGCCTTCGGCGGCTGGTCCGGCGGTATCAATGCCGCGGCCGACGAGCGGGTGAAGGATGCCGCCTACGCCTTCTTCTCCTACATGAGCCAGCCGGCCCAGTCCAATGTGGATGTGACCATCGGTCGCACGGGCTTCAACCCGTATCGCATCTCCCAGTTCGAGAATATCGATCTGTGGGTAGAGGCAGGCATGAGCGAGGAGGCGGCCCGCAATTACCTGGGCGCCATCAAGGCCAGCCTGGACAGCCCCAACATGATCCTGGACCTGCGCATCCCGGGCAATCAGCGCTACCAGCAGGTGGTGTTGGATCTGGCCCTGAGCCAATACCTGGCCGGCGAGATCACCCTGGAGCAGGCCATGCAGAATATCTACGACGGCTGGGAAGAGATCACCAATGAGCTGGGTCGCGAGTCGCAGCTGGCGGCCTACAAGGCTACATTGGGGATTACGGCTGGCGAGTAACCATGTCGGGACGACAACCGCTGCCGGGCTCGACGATATCGTCGGGCCCGGCCCGAGCTTTCATGGCGACGCGCAGCGCCTGGGCCCAGATGAATCGCTGGATCGAGCAGGTTTCCAGATCGATTTTCATCTGGCCGGCGGTGCTCGTCCTTTTGTTCTTTTCCATCTTTCCCCTGGTTGTCTCCCTCTACCTCTCCTTTGCCAGGGTTCGATTCGCGCGTGGGGGAGTCGAAGTTCAATTTGTGGGCCTGGCCAACTACCATAAGCTCCTATTCGGCAGTGAACAGGCCCACCTGTTGGGTGTCCTGGCGTCACCATCGCCGCTGGGGTGGCTGGTTTTCCTGGCCCTGCTGGCCGGCACGGTCTTCCTGCTGGTCAACTATGCCCGCAGCACCGGCCGCACGGCCCTGGGCCTGGTTTTGCGGACCGCCTTCGCCGTGCTGTTTCTGGCCCTGGCCTGGTTGGCGGTCAGCACCTTGAACCGGGACGGTCGGCCGGGCACCCTGATGGTGACCCTGGTCTACGTCTACGTGGGGATCGCTTGCCAGTATCTGATCGGGCTGGGGCTGGCTCTGCTGACGGCCCAAGACTTGCCTGGTCGCCGCTTTTTCCGGGTGGCCTTTATGCTGCCCATGATGATCACGCCGGTGGGCGTGGCCTACATGTTCCGCATGCTGGCCGATACGGGCCGGGGCCCCTTTGCCCCCATCTGGCAGGCTATGGGCCTGGGCGACTTCTCCTGGGTCAATGATCCCTGGGGCGCACGGGCGGCCGTCCTGATCGGCGATATCTGGCAGTGGACGCCCTTCATGTTCATCGTGCTTCTGGCGGCCATCGAGGGACAGGCCCAGGAACCCATCGAGGCGGCCGTGGTGGACGGCGCCAGCCGCTGGCAGATCTTCCGGCACATTACCCTGCCCCAGATCCTGCCGGTGAGCACGGCCCTCATCCTGATCCGCATGATCGAGGCGTACAAGATCATCGACCTGCCCAACGTGCTGACCAACGGCGGTCCGGGTACGGCCACCGAGTCGCTGACCCTGCATGCCTTTATCGCCTGGCGTACCCTGGACATCGGCAGTTCCGCAGCCATCGCCTACCTGCTCATGGTGCTGGTGACCGTCATGAGCGTGGCTTTCGTGCAGTTCGTCCGCCGGCGAACCACGGAAATCGTCTAGGGGCGACGGCGTACGCGTGATTTGTGGTGCGTGGTGCGTCGAGGAACGGCCAGACGACCTTTCAGGGGGTCAACAAGTTCATGCATCACCAGGCACGATGCACCACATCAAAATATCAGGCCGAAATATCACGCCGAGATATAACATAGAGATACCCGAGCATTGATCTTCGCCATGGTCAAGCGATTTTTTCACCGCACAAGTGCATTTCGCCCTTCACCCTTCGAACGCACCCTGTCGTACCTGGTGTTGGGCTTCTGGTCGCTGGTGGTCCTCTTCCCCCTCTACTGGCTGCTGGTGACCTCTTTCAAGTTGCCCATTGACGTCAATACGGGGCCGAAATATATTCCCTTTGTGGACTTCCAGCCCTCCCTCCATGCCTGGCGCTACATCTTCGTCGACGTCTGGAATGACACGGCCCGTCCCTATGCCAACACGGTCATCGTCGGAATTACCAGCTCGGTGTTGGCGCTGGCGTTGGGAGCCTCGGCCTCCTATGCCCTGGTTCGTTTTGAGTACCGGCCGCGGCTGGGGATCATCGGCCTTTTCATCGGCTGTGTGCTGCTGGCCATCGTCTTTGTACGCATGGGGGTGTCCTGGCCCCTGGCCACTGTGGTGGCTATCGCCCTCTTCCTGTTGTTGGCCCAGACCATCGGCCGCCGTTTCCGCCGGGCCCTGGCCAACAACGACATCGCCTTTTGGATGATCTCCCAGCGTATCCTGCCACCGGTAGCTGTGGTGATCCCGGTCTACATCCTCTTCCAGCAGCTGCACCTGCTGGATACCCGCATCGCCCTCATCGTGACTTATCTGGCCGTCAACCTGCCCATCGTGGTCTGGCTGCTGCGGGACTATTTCCAGTCCATCCCCATCGAACTGGAGGAGTGCGCCGCCATTGACGGTGCTTCTCGACTCCGCATCTTCTGGGCCATCGTCCTGCCCCTGTCGGTGCCGGGGCTGGTGGCGACCTTCCTGTTCGTCCTGGTCTTCGCCTGGAACGAGTATCTGCTGGCTCTGTTCCTCTCCAGCGCCAACGCCCAGACCATGCCCCTGACCGTGGCCGCACAGAACGCCACCCGCGGCCCCCAATGGTGGTACATGTCCGTCCTGATCCTGATCATGATTCTGCCGGTGATCGTGGCGGCCATCGTACTGGAGCGCTTCATCGCCCGGGGGCTGCTGGTAGGCGCCATCAAGGGATAAAGTACAAAAAGACACCGTTGCACTACTACCCCATCTTCCACCATACCGCGGATTGAGACCCATGACGACGACCATCCATTTGACCCCAGAGCTGTTCACCCGGCAGGAGCACCTGCTGGTGGAACACGGCTCCCTTTCGGCGACCACCTTTCGGTTCGAAAGCGGCGTCAGCGCCGTCCGCCTGCGGAGCGATACAGGCGAGCTGGTGATGCTCCCCTTCCAGGGGCAGCAGATCTGGTCCGCCGTTGTCGCCGGCCGCAACCTGACCATGAAGTCCATGTTCGATCAGCCCCGGCCCACCCGCCAGTACCTGGAGACCTACGGCGGTTTCCTGCTCCATTGTGGCGTCACGGCCATGGGGGTGCCTGGCGAACAGGACACCCATCCCCTCCACGGGGAGCTGCCCAACGCGCCCTACCAGAAGGCCCATGTGGTGCTGGGGGAAGATGAGCAGGGGCTCTACATCGGGCTGGGCGGCGAGTACCAGCACACCGTGGCTTTCAGCACCAACTATGTGGCCCGGCCGCTGGTCAAGCTCTACGCCGATCGGCCCCGCTTCACCATGGGCCTCCAGTTCACCAACCTCAAGCGCACGCCCATGGAGTACATGTACCTGGCCCACGTGAACTTCCGGCCGGTGGACCACGGGCGGCTGGTCTACAGCGCCCACGCCACGCCGGAACATGTCCGGGTGCGCCGGAGCATCCCCTCCCACGTGCGGCCCGGCCCCGGCTATGTGGAGTTCCTGCAGGAGCTGGCAGAACACCCGGAGAAGCATCACGTCCTGGCGCCGGAACTGGCCTTCGACCCGGAGGTCGTCTTCATCATCGACTACCTGGCCGACGCCGACGGCTGGGCCCACAGCATGCAGGTCCACCCGGACGGCAGCGCCGACTACCTCCGCCATCGGCCGTCGGAGCTGGACAAGGGCGTGCGCTGGATCTGCCGCACGCCGGACCAGGACGCGCTGGGGCTGGTGTTGCCGGCCACGGCCGAGCCGGAAGGCTATACGGCTGAGAAGGCCAAGGGAAATATCCGCACCCTGGGCCCAGGCGAAAGTTTCCAGTGTGAAATGGAGGCGGGCGTCCTCTCGCCCCAGGAAACGACAGCCATGGCTGCCCACATCCAGCAGATCCTGGAGCAGTCCGCCTGAGCAATGAACAATGGAGAATGGAAAATGGAGAATGGAAAATTCGAAATTTCCCTTCTCGATGAATAATTTACTCTGCCGTCCCCATCAGGCCTGTCATCGTTATTTTTACCATAATGAATTTCAAGGAGAACGTTCACATGGCCAACATCCAAAACATGGTGGTCAACCCGCCCCAAAATCGGCTCATCGGGGAGATGCCCAAGATCGGCATCCGTCCCACCATCGATGGCCGCCTGGGCGGTGTCCGGGAATCCCTGGAAGAACAGACCATGGCCATGGCCCGGGCCGTGGCCAACCTGCTCAGTGAAAATCTGCGCCACTACAACGGCCTGCCCGTAGAATGCGTCATCGCCGATACCACCATCGGCGGCGTGGCCGAAGCCGCCCGGACGGCCGAAAAGTTCCGCCGGGAAGGCGTAGGGGTTTCCATCACCGTGACCCCTTGCTGGTGTTACGGCTCTGAGACCATGGACATGGATCCGCTGATCCCCAAGGCTGTCTGGGGCTTTAACGGCACTGAGCGCCCTGGCGCCGTCTACCTGGCTGCGGTCTCCGCTGCCCACAACCAGAAGGGCCTGCCCGTCTTCAACATCTACGGCCGAGATGTCCAGGACGCGGGTGACACCTCCATTCCGGAGGATGTACAGGAGAAGCTGCTGCGCTTTGCCCGGGCCGGGCTGGCCGTGGCCAACATGCGGGGCAAGTCCTACCTGGCCATGGGCGGCGTCTCCATGGGCATCGCCGGCTCCATCGTGGATCACGCCTTCTTCGAACGCTACCTGGGCATGCGGGTGGAGACGGTTGACATGGTGGAGTTCGTGCGGCGCATGGAGCGGGGCATCTACGATCCCGAGGAGTTCCAACGGGCCCTGGCCTGGGTAAAGGAGAACTGCCGGGAAGGGAAGGACTACAACCCGCCGGAGAAACAGCAGAGCCGGGCCGAGAAGGATGAAGCCTGGGCCACCTCGGTCAAGATGGCCCTGATCGCCCGGGATCTGATGGTGGGGAACCCCCGTCTGGCCGAGCTGGGCTACGGCGAGGAAGCCCTGGGCCACAACGCGCTGGCCGCCGGCTTCCAGGGGCAGCGCCAGTGGACCGACCACCTGCCCAACGGTGACTTCCTGGAGGCCATCCTCAACTCTTCCTTCGACTGGAACGGCATCCGGCCGCCCTACATCGTGGCCACGGAAAACGATGCCCTCAACGGCGTCTCCATGCTCTTCGGCCATCTGCTTACCAACGCCGCCCAGGTCTTCGCCGATGTTCGCACCTATTGGAGCCCCGCGTCGGTGAAACGGGTCACCGGCTACGAGCTCACCGGCCGGGCCGCGGGTGGCATCCTCCACCTCATCAACTCGGGGCCGGCCGCGCTGGACGGCACCGGCGAGCAGAGCATCGACGGCAAGCCGGCGATGAAGCCCTACTGGGAGATTACGCCCGAGGAGGCCGGCAAATGTCTGGATGCCACCACCTGGCACGCGGGCATGCTGGAATACTTCCGGGGCGGCGGCTGGTCCACTCGCTTCCGCACCCGTGGGGATATGCCTGTGACCATGTGCCGCCTCAACCTGGTCCAGGGGCTGGGGCCGGCCATGCAGATCGCCGAAGGGTGGACGGTGGAGCTGCCCGACGAGGTGCACACCATCCTGGACGAGCGCACCAATCCCACCTGGCCCACCACCTGGTTTGTTCCCAACATCACCGGCAGCGGCCCCTTCCGGGATGTCTACACGGTGATGAACAACTGGGGCGCCAACCATGGGGCCATCAGCTACGGCCACATCGGCGCTGACCTCATCTCCCTGTGCGCCATGCTGCGCATTCCGGTGTACATGCACAACGTGCCGGAGGAGCGCATCTTCCGCCCCAGCGCCTGGACGGCCTTCGGGGCCAATGAGCCCATGGGCGCGGACTTCCGGGCCTGTGCCAATTTCGGCCCCCTCTACGGCTGAGCCAGGCCTGCCGCCAGGAAAGCTCACCTTCTGAATCGAAAGGCCCCGGTCCAGCTGGGTACCAAACCCTTGGACTGGGGCCTTTCGCGCGCGGCGCCTGGGGCTTGCCGGCTGGCCGACTTGTCCGTACAATGGCCAACCGGATCTGGGTTGGATCCCCAGATTTCACAGATGAACACAGAGTCAGTACTGCGCGATGGTGGCCCATTGGCGGAGGGAGCATCCTCAGATGGGACGCCGTCCCGTCTGGCCCGACTTCTGCGGATGCCGACTCCGCGTCGAAATCGTGAAAGACAGGGATGTGTTTTCAGCTCTCTCTGTGTCATCCGTGTCATCTGTGCCAATGTGTGAAATCTGTGGTTTCTACAGTGGCGTCATTTCAAACCGATTCGGAAAAAACGATCGCGAGGACAGAACATTGTGAGCGCCGTATTGTGGGATCTGGACGGCACCATTGCCGACACGGAGATATTGCATTTCCGGGCCTGGCGCGATGTCATGGCGCGCCACGGCGTGGCTTACGACTTTGCCACCTTTCAGGCCGGTTTCGGGCGGCCCAACAGTGAAATCTTGCCGGAGTTGCTGGGAGAGGAAGCCACGCCGGAGCGGGTGGCCCAGATCAGCGCGGAGAAGGAACGCCTGTTTCGGCGTCTGCTGCAGGAGGAAGGGGTGGAGCTGTTGCCGGGCGTCCAGGAGTGGCTGGAGCGCTTTCAGGCAGCCGGGGTGGCCCAGGTGATCAGCTCGTCGGGGCCCATGGCCAACATTGTGGCCACGGTGGCGTGCCTGGATATCGGGGACTTCTTCCGGGCCCTGTTGACCGGCGCAGTGCTGCCCCGGGGCAAACCGGACCCGGCCCTTTTTCTACTTTCCGCCGCGGCCGTGGGGGCGGAGCCCCAGGAGTGCCTGGTGCTGGAGGACAGCATCCACGGCATCCAGGCAGCCCGCCGGGCCGGCATGGCCAGCGTCGCTGTGGGAAAGCTCACCGCCACGCCAGAGCTGGCCGCCCTCCTGGAAGAGGAAGGGCCACCCACCCTGGCCGTGGCCAGCCTGGCCGATCTGACGTGGGAGCAATGCCAGCAGTTGTGGGCAGCGGCCCGTCTGGAAAAAGGCCCGGGGCGTCAAAGCGTCGGCTGATAAAGCCAATCGCCTAATCACCCAATCCCCATCACGTATTCCGATACGCGTACGTCCGCCGGTAGCCATAATCGGTGCTGAAGCTGCCGAAGGCCTTCTTCCCCACCTGGCTGAGGGGATAGCGCCACAGGGAGCGCAGTCCCCGGCGGGCAATCTGCCAAGGGCTGTAGGTCTTGCGGCAGAGCCAGTCGTAGGCCTCCCGGAGCTCGTCCACGGTGAAGTTCTTGGGCACAAAGGTCACGTGGGCCGTGTCGTAGTACTTCCACGGCATATCCAGGAGCCGGTTTTCCTGTTCCAGCTGCTTGCGGAAGGGCGTCTCTGGGAAGGGCGTCAGGATGGTGATGCTGACGCTGTCCAGCTCGCTGGTGCGGATGAAGTCCCACATGGCCTGGAAGGTGGCCGGCGTGTCCTCGTCAAAGCCCATGACAAAGAGGCCCACCACGCCCACGCCGGTCCCCCGGATGATGCGGATGGCCTCCTCCGCGCCGCTGGCCAGCCCCTTGGACTTGCCGCCCAGCTCCCGACGGTTGTCCGGGTTGACGCTCTCGAAGCCGATGAAGTGCTTGTCCAGGTGGGCGGCCCGGCTCATTTCCAGCAGCTCGGGATGCTTGGCAATGCTCATCTCCGACTGGCAGGTCCAGCCCTGGAGATCCAGCTTGCTGAGGGCCTCGAAGAGTTCGGCGCAGTAGTCCGGCGCGGTGGTGAAGTTCAGTCCGAAGTTGTCGTCGGTGAGGAAGAAGCGCTTGATCCCGCGGCGCTGGATCTCGTCCACCACCTCCTCCACCGGGCGCAGGCGCATTCGCCGGCCGCTGACCCGGATGGCCGTGCAGAAGGAGCAGTTGCGGGGGCAGCCCCGGGTAATCTCCAGGTAGGGGGTCCAGTAGTTTTTGTTTTCGTCCACCATCTGGATAACCCGGTCGGTGATGGTGGCGATGCCGTCCAGGTTGGCCCACTCTTCGTCCCGGTAGACGGGCTTCATCCCTTTGATGCCCTCGGCGGCGAAATCCTGGATGAGCTGCTGCCAGGTGAAGTAGCCTTCACCCACCATGGTGCTGTGGGCAAAGGTCTGGACATGTTCCGGCAGCAGCGTGGCGTGGACGCCGCCGATGGCGACGCCGGCCCCCTGCTGCATGGCCCGGCGGGCGATGACCTCGGCCCGGTCGATGTCGGTGGTCATGGCCGAGATGCCCACCAGGTCGCCCTCCCGCAGGGTGTCCAGTGGCAGATCGTAGAGGTTTTCATCCCAGATTTCCACGGGGATTTCCTCGGGCACCAGCGAGGCCAGGCGCATCAAGGTGTATGGGGAGCCAGGGGCCTTGCCGAAGATGCGGCCATCACGTTTGGGTCGAATTAAGACAACACGTCGCATAATTCCTCCACTGTCGCTACGATTGCGCAATTGACCACGAACGGTGATATGCCCGACGAGCACAATACTCACCGCGACAGGGATGCCCACCAACTTGCGCTGGTGCCCATCCTGTGTTTAAAAAAATAAAAGAGACCTTCCCTTGCCGCGCGCCAATCAGGTGCCCATCATACCATAGAGAGAATGACTGGCCAAGGATTAATCTGAATTGTTTGATAAAAATTCCCGGCCGTCACCTGCCCCCGGCGAAGTAGGGAAGGACCAACAGGGTGTAGACAAAACCCAGGATAGCCCCCACGATGACCTCGGTGGGGGTGTGCCCCAAAAGTTCCTTGAGCTCCTGTTCGCTGATAGGCTGACCGCTGAACAGCTCCCGCACGATCTGGTTGACCACCCGGGCCTGTTTGCCACTCTCCTGGCGGACCCCACGGGCATCGTACATCACGATCAGGGCGAAGACGGTGGAGACGGCAAAGAGCGCGCTGTCCAGCCCCTCCCGCAGGCCCACGGCCGTCGCCAGGCTGGTCACCATGGCCGAGTGGCTGCTGGGCATCCCCCCGGTGCGCACCAGCACGTGGAGGTCAAAGTCGCCCTCCCGGATCCACTCGTAGATAAATTTGAACAGTTGGACCCCGGCCATGGCGCTGATGGGAATCCACAACATGGGATTGGCCCAGAGCGCGTCGACCACGGTGTTCAGCTCTCTTGCCATTCTTCCAACGGGACTGTTTCGTCGTTCGGCTGCCACTGGCGAACCCGCAGCTCCGCTTCGTCCAGTTTGCGGGTGCAATACGCGGCCAGGGTCGCGCCCAGCTCGTAGAGGGACAGGGTCTCTTCCAGGGGCAGATCGCCGTTTTCCAGCGCCGCCAAAATCTCTTCCAGGCGGGCAAACGCCTCTTCGTAGGTGGGTTCAGATTGTGTTTGACTCATCGCTGCTCACTAGCCTTCCTGGCTCCCGCCATGGGGTCTTGGTTTCCCGGTCGCCTCGCCCTTCAACGGATATATGCTTCTGCATGTCAAGATCAGTATACCAAAAGAGCAGTATACCAAAAGAACGTGCAAAACCAGGAACCCTGTGGGGCTGATTCCATCGCGGGGGCGGGGGAGTTGTGCGCCAGGTTCGCCTTGTGTTACGGTATACTTGTCGTTACGCTGTTTGCTGCACGTGTGATCCGATCTGACTGTTGCCGGGAGAAATGCCCATGTGCCCATCCCAGCCATCCCACCAACGAGACACCGCTAGAGATGACCGGCCAGCCGGCCAGGATGAGGCCGCGTCCACTTTGCCGCCGGCTCCTCCGCCGACTGTCGTCTGCCTGGAGCCAGATCTCTTCTTCGCCGCCCGGCTGGAGGATGTGATCCGGGCCGCGGGGGGAAAACCGGTGACGGTGGAGACGCCCGAGGCCTTCGTGGCAGCCGTGGACCGGACCTTTCCCGTCCTGGCCCTGGTGGATCTGAACACACCCGGCGACTGGTACCGGGCCATCGAACGCTGCAAGATCCGCCCCCACACCCGCCAGGTGCCCATCTACGCCTTCGGCAGCCATGTGGATGTGGAGACCCTGAAGGCCGCCCGGCGGGCCGGCGCCGACCACGCCTGGGCCCGCAGCCGCATGATGGAGCAGCTGGTGGACGTGGTCACCCGGCACGTGCAGCCGCCCGTGCGCTACCCCGAAGGCTGGGACGATGTGCTCCCCGAGGAAGCCCGGGCCGGGGTGGAAGCGTTCAACCAGGGCCACTTCTTCGAGCAGCACGAGCACTTTGAGGAGGCCTGGCTGGCCGAACCCCGACCGATTCGGGAGATGTATCAGGGGATCCTTCAGGTAGGAGTAGCCTTTCTCCTGATCCAGCGGGGCAAATGGAACGGCGCCCTCAAGATGTTCCGGCGGGGATTGCCCCGCCTGCGAGGCCTGCCCGACGTCTGTCAGGGCATCCACATCGGCAAGCTACGGGCCCAGGCAGAGGCCATCCACCGGGAGATCACCGCCCTGGGGCCGAAGCGCCTGGCCGAATTCGACCCGGCCCGCTTCCCGAAGATCGAGCTGGTGGCGCAGGCCGGCCCGGAGTCCACGTCCACCGCCCCGGAATCTCCGCCCGCCCAGGGTGAGTAGGCCCGTTCCTGCTGCCCAGGCGGTTATCCCTGGGCCAACAGGCCGTAGCCCCCATCGATCTCGATGATCTGCCCCACGATCATGGCGGCCTGGTCACTGCACAACCAGGCCACCACCTGCCCCACATCTTCCGGCGTCACCAGACGGCCTGCCGGCGTGGCCCGGACCGCCCTCTCCAGCATCTCATCCTTGTTGGGAAAGAAATCCAGCGCATCGGTCTCCACGAAGCCGGGGCTGACCCCGTTGACGGTGATACCGTCTGGCGCCAGCTCCACGGCCAGGTAGCGGGTCAGGGCCTCCAGCGCGGCCTTGCTGATGCCCACCACGCCGTAGTGGGGGATCACCCGCCGGCTGCCGGCGCTGGTCACCGTGATGACCCGGCCCCAGCCGCGCTGGCGCATGGCGGGCGCCGCACTCTGAACGGCGGCCAGGACGCTGCGTACGTTGATGTTGAACGTCCAGTCCCAGGCCTTGGCCTCCAGCTCCAGGGCCGGCCGTAGGGTCCCGCTGGCCGCATTGGCCACGAAGATGTCCACGCTGCCGAAGCGATCCATCACCTCGGCCACCAGCTGGCGGGCCGCTTCCTCCCGGGCCAGGTTGGCCCGAAAGGCTGCGCTCTGGACGCCGTGGGCCATCACCGCCTGGACTGTCTCCTCGGCCTCCGGGCGCCTGCGGGCGAAGTGGACGGCCACATTGCAGCCCTGGGCGGCCAGGGCTAAGGCGATGCCCCGGCCGATGCCCCGGCTACTGCCGGTGACCAGGGCCGTTTTACCGTCAAGGGGCGCTGTCGATGGTGGCATGGCATTCCACTCCCTTCAGCCCAGCCTACCAGTCCAGGGCCAGCAGGCGCAGGAGCTCCTGGGGCGTGGTGGTTCCCCGCACCCGGACCCGGCGCAGTTCGAAAAGGTTGTCGCTGCGGTGGGTGGCTCCCTGGATGGTGGTGAGGCCGGCCCAGTAGTTGGCGCTGCGGAAAATGTCGATGGTCCGCTGATCGTAGTCGCCGGCCGGGTAGGAGACGAAGCGAGGCCGGACGCCCAGCTCGTACTCGATGGTCTCCAGGCTCCCCAGCGCCTGCCAGACCAGGTAGTCGTCATCTTTGCCCTTGAGGCTGATATGGTTGCGGCCGTGGGACTCGATGGACATGCCCGCCGCGTACATTTCCCGGGCCATGTCCCAGGTCAGGTACTCGGGGCGCTGTTCATCGATGAAGTCGGTGACCACGAAGAAGGTGGCGATCATGCCCCGTTCCCGCAGGCGGGGAAACGCGTTTTCGTAGTTGTCCCGGTAGCCGTCGTCAAAGGTGAGGATGACCGGCTTCTCTGGCAGGGGAGCGCCCTGGGTCAAGTGGGCGATCAGGTCATAGAGGCTGATGGTGGTGTAGCCGGCCTCCTGGATGGCGTCCAGGTGGGCAGCGAAGTCCTCAGGCTTCACCGAAAGATCCTGCCGGTAGATGTCTGCGCCGGGCGGTGGCACGCTGATGTAGTGGTACATGAGGATGGGCACCCGGACTGTGCGCACCACGCCGTCTGGGGTGGGCTCCATCGGGGGCGTGGGCGATGGCAGGGGCGTCGGGGTGGGCGTGGGCAACAGGACGACTGTCGGCGGCGTGGGGTGACCAGGGACTGGGCTGGCCAGGGCCGTGGCCACCTGGGGCACCGCCAGCTGGAGCAGCGCAGTCAACGGCAGGGTAGCGGTGGTGCTGGCGGTGGCCGTGAGGGGGCTGCCGGCGGCAAGGGAGGGTGTGGGTAGCGGCGAATCTGCCACATGGGTGGGGGTGTCGGCAGGCGCTGTCGCTGCCGTTGCCGTCGGTGTCTGGGTCGGCCTGGGTGTACGGGTCGGCGTGGCGGACGGCCGGGGCGTCCTGGTGCTGGTCGGCGAGGGCGTTGCCTGGACCTGGGCCGAGCGGGCCGGCGTGGCGGTTGACCTGGGCATGGCAGCCGCCCGGGAGCCACAGCCCGCCATCAACAGGGCTATGGCCAGGAAGAGCACGGGCACGAGCATACGCCGGCGCCCACAGTCCAGACCTTCGGATTGGATGGATCTTCCAGAATATCCCTGTGCCATGGCTGCAATGGTATCATGGGGGACAGGCTTGAGCAATTTCAACGTCCAGTTTTCGATGGCAAGATCCGGATGCCCGCCGCTCCTGCGGGCGCCCTCGACAATCTATTGTTCATTGGTGGCTTGGGTTGACATGGCAGATTGTCTAAACTATACTGGTTGGACAATTCAGTGCACTTCCATGGCAGTTTACCGGCCCTTGGGCGATGCGGTTGACTGCCATGCCTTTTGTATTGCGCACCGTCTACGCGACGAATTGCTCGCCCGCCCGCCGGGATTGGCCGGCATCTGGTAAATCCCGGCAGAAATGCGCCAGAGCGTTTCCACCAGAGACCGGGTGGCCGCATCTCCACACTTCTGCCAGGGGATTTACGCCAGGCTGGCCAGAGGGGGGGCCCGTCGACCATCATCGTTCCGAAGCAATTCAAGTCTGACCAGTTGGATTTGGGGGATCCATGTACAGGGAAAAGATCCGCGAGTATTATGATCACCTGAGCCGCAGTTACCGCAAGGTTGCCGATTTCATCCTGAGCAACTACTACGAAGTGTCGTTCATGACTGCGGCCCAGTTGGCATACTCGGTCGGAGTGGATACCACAACCGTCGTGCGCTTTTCACAGCGGCTGGGCTACAACGGTTATCCGGAGCTGCTGAACGACATTCGTGAACAGGTCAAGGCGGAGATTTACGCCGCCTACGAACCTCGAGCCCTCTCGCCGGAGGATCCGGCCAGCGCCTTTAAAGATCGGGCCGAACAGGAGCAACACAACCTGAAACAGATGTTGATCCACAATCCCCCTGACCACGTACGACGGGTGGCTGCCATGTTGGAGCAGGCCCGCCATATCGTGCTCATCGCCGAGGGCTACGCCAACACCGTCGCCGAAATGGCTGCCGAGCAGCTCCGCCATCGGGGCATTTCGGCCGAGGCCGCCGCGGACGATCCGGTGCGGCTGGCTGGGACGCTCCTCAGCCTGACGCCCGACATGCTGGTGGTGGGCATCAGTGCCACAGAGTACGGTGAAAATGTGGCCAACGCCCTGGCCTACGCCCGCACCCGAGGTTGTGCCACCCTGGGCATCGTGGGCTCCCTGGCCAGCCCCGTCAACCGCATGTCCGACCAGGTGATGTACGCACCCACCGATGTGGCCGGCCCCTTGCCCAGTATCGTCGCTCTGGTGGCCGCCCTTTCCGCCCTGGTCCAGGTGGCCAGCAAGGACAGCCCCCAGTCGGTGGATGCGCGCCTGGAAGAGTTCAACCGGATCTACGAATTTTTGACCCGCCGGGAAGTGGAGCTGGACGCCCTGGAGAGTGAGCAGTAGCGGCCGGTTCATCCTCGGTGGGGCGCACACACGTTGGCCCAGAGCAGCAGGCGCCGGATCCTACGATCCGGCGCCTTTTCTTTGGGGCATTGGCGGGATCCTTCCTGGCGGTGCTGTTTCCCGTGCCTTTGCCGGCGTTGGCCCGGCGGCCATCCAGGGCTCCTCCCGGGCCAGGATGCCCACCGCCAGGAAAGCCAGGATGTATCCCAGGTAATTCTCGTTGAGGAAGCGGCTGACGTAGAAGAAGCCCAAGAGGAACAGCCCGTAGTGCCAGCACCCCTGGGCCAGGGTGTTGTCCCGCAGCTGCCGGTGGATTAGCCAGGCCAGGAGCGGCACAGCCACCAGCAGCTCTGGAATCCAGAACGGCCAGTACGCAAAGCGATCCGGGACCAGCCCTAGCGCCAGCACGAAGTTGCTGGCGCCCCAGCCCCAGATCTGGTAGCCGGTTTCTCCCTGGCCGCTGCTCCAGCGCCACACGTCGTCGTAGAGGGCAGCGGCGTCCCACGCCAGGTAGGGGACGATGAGCAGCCCGAAGATCGCCAGGGCCGGCGCGGCCCGCCGAAGCAGGGTAGGGATCGCCCGTAGTACCTCTCGCCAGCCGCCCCCTGTCACCTCGGGCCCCACCAGCAGCAGCCCATAGAAAGGGGCCATGAACCAGGCCGTGGGTTTGCTGGCGCAGGCCAGCCCAAACAGGATGGCCGACAGGGCTACCAGCCCAGGCGCATGGACGCCGGCCCGCTGGCGCTCCTGCCAGCGATGCCAGGCCACCAGGCTGAAGAGGAGCCAGCTCAGGACAAAGACATCGTTCTGGCCAAAGATGACGTCCAGGGCCATCATGGGGTTGAGGCCAAGGAGCGCCACCAGGGCCAACTGCCGCCGGGGTGTACTGGCCAGCCGGGGCGCCAGGGCCAGGGCCAGGGCCAGCAGCGCCAGATAGACCAGCCGCTGGTCATACAGCCCCACGGCCCACCCCAGGGCTGCAAAGGGCGTGCTGAAGATGAAGGTCCAGGGCAGGTAGGGGTAGTGGTAGAGGGCGGTGCGATACTGGCTGAAGCCCCACTCGGCCATGGGCGTCTCCACGTAGTCCTCCCGGTACGGGTTTTTGCCCTGCCAGAAGTAGGTGATGGCCGCTTCGGTCTGGATGACGCCGCCGTCGTGGGTGTAGCTGGCCGGGCCATGGGCCGCGCGCAGGGCAATCAGCTTGCCCGTGGGGAGGAACACGGCTGTGGCCAGGATGGCCACCAGCAGCATCCACTTCAGGCGTACCTGCACCCGCCCCCGGGCTGCCAGATCCACCACCAGATAGCCCAGCAGGAAGCCCAGGGTCAGCGCGTGCAAGAGTAGACCCACCGGATCGCCCGGTCGCGGCCCGATCTCCCCCATGGCCTGCTTGCCCGCCTCGGGGAGCAGGCGCCCCAGCAGGGGGTGCTGCCACACGTCCTGGACCCGGTTGGGCAGGGCTGCGGCTTCGGCCAGCCCGGTGATCTGCAGCAGGGCAATGACCAGAAGGGCCAGCAGCAGAGCATCCCAGCCGGGCAGCCCCTGGCGCGCCGGCCCCTTCGTCTCCGTGGGTTGGCTCATCCGTTTCCTCGCAGTGCGTAAAGACCACCGTCCGTGCCCGGGATGAAGATCCACGCGCCGCTGATGGCCGGGGCATTGCTGACCGTGGAGGCCACAATGGCGCTGTGGATGGGGCTGCCGGTGGTCGCGTTGAAATATTGCACTTCCCCCCCCTGGGTCACGGTGATGACCATGTCCTGACCCACCAGGGGGCCGCCCAACACCGCGCCGGCCACGTTGTTGCGCCAGAGCTCGGCCCCATCCAGGCGAGAGAGCGCCACCACATAGCCGTTGCCAGCCGCGTAGACGGCTACCGGGCTGACGGCCAGGCCGGTGATGGGCTGGCCCAGCGCCCGATTCCAGAGCTCGTCGCCCGTGTTGGCGTCCAGCGACCGGACGACGTTGTTGGCGTCGGCCACATAGAGCTCGGCCAGCCGCCGGACGCCCGGCCGGTGATACACCGGCGGCGCGGTGACACTGGCCACCGCCGGCTGCGTCCAGACGACCTCAAAGTCGCTGATGTCCAGGGCCTGGATGGTGTTGGCCCCCAGGTAGACCAGCTGGTCGCCCACGGTGGGGTATTGGGGAGGGGCACCTGCCACTTCGTGGGCGTACGTTCGATTCAGGTTACGCAAATCCAGGGCAAAGAGCCGCCAGGAGCTCTCCTGGCCCACCCCGACCAGCAGGGTATCGCTGATGATGTTGATGCCCGTGACGGGGGGAGCCGGCAGGGGATATTGGTTGATCTCGCGAGCCTGGTTGCCCTGATCCTCCAACATCCGCAGCTGTCCCAGGCTGTCCGCCACGTAGATCACCCCCTGGTGGATGGCCGGAGCGACGGAGGCCACCGCCTGTCCCAGGTTGAAGCGCCAGCGCTGATTGCCGTTGATTCGGTCGAAGCTGTAGAGGTGGTGATCGTTGCTGGCCACCATTACACTGGAGCCAGAGACCAGGACCGGTGAGCTCAACGTCTGGGCCGCCTGGGCCAGGACTGGCCAGGCAAAGCTGACGGGCGGATTGGGGACCCGGGGCAAGAGGCCGGTGGCGTGGGCGTCGTAGCGCCAGCGGGGAAAGTCGTTTTCAGGGATGGCCGTGGGCGTGGGCAAGGGATAGAGGAAGGATGGCGCCGGCTGGACGTTCAGCCAGCGCACGTCCTGCACGTCCGCGTCTTCAGGCGCGCCGGGGCCCAGGTCGGCGTCTGCTGGAATGTCCACGTACGCCTGGCGGACCCAGCCAGGTTCGTTGTTGGCGACACAACAGACGTAGACCCATTCACCGCTGGGGCTTCGGCCCAGCAGCCGGATCTCCTGGTTCGCGACCAGGGTGCCGGTGACGGTGTAGATGTTGCTGGGGCCGATGCGCAGGCTGGTATCCTGGCTGCGAACCCGGGCTGGGAGGCTGGCCACGGTGAACGGCACCGGCGTGGGCGAGGGGGTCGGGGTGGCCGTGGGCTCCACGATGGCCGGTGTCGGCGTGGGCAGCTCTGGCGTTGGGGTAGGTGTCGGCGTCCAGGTGGGCTCTTCTGGCGGGGGCGTGGGCGTCTCCACCGGCGAAGGGGGCGGGGTGGCCGTGGCGACGATACCGCCCGATTCGTTGGAGATGACCGGCAAGATCACCTGGTTGGCCGGCGTGGGGCTGTTCTCCGGGAGCGGCAGGGTGGCCGTTGGCGACAGGGTCGGCGTGGCACCGTCGGAGGAGATGACCGGGATCATGAGCTGGACAGTGGTGGGGGTGGCTGTGGCCACAGGGGACGTGGCTGGCCGGGTCCCGGCCAGGGCCGCCTCGTAGGCCACCTGGGTCAGCAAGTCCTGGGCCAGGTTGGTGGCCCGGAAGTCCGGTGTGGGGGTGGCGGGTGGGCGCCGGGTGGCCGTGGGGGTGGGCGTGGGACCCCACACCAGACGGGATTCCACCGCCCAGAGCATGGCGCCCAGGCCGGCCAGCACCAACAGGGCCACCAGTACGCTCACGGTGAGGATCTCCGCGGTGCGGTCGGGTGGTCGGGGACGCCGGCGTCGTCGGCCTTGGGGGCGCCTTTTCCCTTCCGGCGTGGGTGCACCGGTGGGCGGACGATAGGGATCGGTGGTCATGATGGCATTGTAACCAGAAACAGGAGGCTGGCAAAACGGCGGCCATCCACCCAAAATTTGCCGACGGCTTGCTTTTTCCGCCATGCGGTTTATAATGGAGCCCGAGAGGGAGCCGTTTCACAGGATGCACTGCACCCCCTGGCGTAAGGTGGGTCACAGAGGGACCACTCCCTTCTGTAGTACGCTGCCGCCAGTGACAGTGATGTAGATTACGCATCTTTGCGTGATAGAGATCCAGGCACCTCTGGCACACACTCGAGCATACAACGGTGCAACCAGACCTACTGTGCGTGGTAGGGGCGCAGTTCCTGTGAGGAGATTCGATTCGCATGGCACAAGAGCGCAGCGGATGTGCGCATGGGTCGCGGCAGGAGGTGGACGAGGGTGGGGTGGATCGGGAGGCCGTTTCCTCCCCGGCGGCTGAGGGCCCATCTGCCGACATCCTGGCAGGCGAGCCCCATCTCGGCCGCCGGCCCGTTTTCGTAACGATCTACGTGGCGGAGCACTGTGAGACCTGTCACTATGCCCATGAAGTCGCCAACCTGATCCGTACCCACTACCCCCAGGTCACGTTGCGGGTCGTGGATATTGAGCATACGGACGAGGTCATCCCGGAAGCGGTGTTTGCCATCCCAACCTATCTGCTCAATGGCAAAGTCTGGTCGTTGGGCAATCCCTCCACCGAAAAGGTGATGGAGACGTTGAATCAATTGGTCCGATAGATCGTAGATCCTGGCAGAAACCGGTCGATGGCGTCCGTGATTTCGTAGATCCGGTATGGAAACCGGATTCACATGGAATCGTGTCATTATCCGGGAGTAACCCGTTGTGACATGCAGGAGCAAAGGGTGAGCGTGAAAAGCGATGAAAAATCCGTGGTGACACAACCCGCGGAAAAGATGCGTTACCTCTCCGAGCTGACGGTCTTTCAGGATCTGACGCCCCGAGAGATGGAGGAACTGAACCGGATCACCACCATGAGTACGGTGCCTCGGGGACGGGTCTTCTACCGGCCCGAGGAGCCGGGGGAAGTGTTGTTCATCCTCAAAGAGGGGCGCGTCCAGCTCTACCGGATCAGCCCGGAGGGCAAGAAGCTGGTCATTACCACCCTGGGACCCCACACCCTGTTTGGGGAGATGGCCCTGCTGGGCACCAAGATGCACAACACCTTTGCCGAGGCGGTGGACGACTGCCTCATCTGCGTCATGAGCCGGACGGACCTGGAGCGTCTGATCCTGAACAAGCCCCAGGTTGCCCTGCGCCTGTTGGAGATTACCGGCAAGCGCCTGCGGGAGGCGGAAGAGCGCCTGGAAAACATGGCGTTCAAAGGGATTCCAGCCCGGCTGGCCAGCCTGTTGCTGCGCCTGGCGGAAGAGCAGGGCAGCAACGAAATCGTGGGTCTGACCCACCAGGATCTGGCCGAAAGTGTGGGCACCTATCGGGAGACGGCCACCCAGGTGCTCAACGAGCTCAAATCCCAGGGACTGATCGAGATCGGGCGCAAGCGGATTAAGATCCTGGACATGGAAGGGCTGGCCGAAGTGGCCGAGTCGTGAATGGAGGCTGGATTGGCGAAATTTTGCCCAGACAGTTGACAATTGCCAGAAAGCCAGTTACAATCGAAGCCATATCAGTTTGTGCAAAGTGTAACAGAGTCCCTTTTTGATTACACTTGCAAACCAGTGCCGGTGTTCGATAGTTGCCGTTGCCTCGACCCTTTGAAGCCTGACCAGGTGCGCCCTCGCGGCGTCCCTGCCATCGAGCCGTAGCCATCGGTCACTCTTCCCTCTTGGGACATTGTTGTGGCGGATGGCAGGTGGCCGAAGTGGCCCTGGATGAAACGCTCCTGAGGGATGGGCCCAGGCGCCGTGGGGGGATGGACAGGGCCCCGTTGAGCAGCAGCAATGTTCGCCAACCACGTAACACAGGAGGTTTCTTAGATGACCCATGTGATTTTCGATCTGTGCATTCGCGATGGCGCATGCGCGGAAGTGTGCCCGGTGGAGTGCATCGTCCCCGGCCAGCCCGAGGACGAATGGCCCTGGTACTACATCGATCCGGAAACGTGCATCGACTGTGGCGCCTGTGTGCCCGAGTGCCCTGTGGAAGCCATTCTGCCTGAAGAGGACCTGCCCGAGGAATACGCCTACTGTGCGGAGCTGAACGCCCTCTTCTTCACCGAAGGCCCCGGCTACGCCGCCCTCGAAATGGGTTCCTGACCCAGGCTGATTTCCATGTCCGTCAACTGAATGAAAAACCTCTGCCAAGGCGGAGGTTTTTTTTTGGACATCACCAACCGTCACAACAGCAGGAAGGGAAACAACCAATGGCTGAAAGTGCGTTGGGAAAGCCAGACTGGTCCAATGTGCAGCGGGCGCTGGTGATCATGGCCCACCCCGACGACCCCGACTTCACCTGTGCTGGCACGGTGATCCAGATGGCCCGCCAGGGCATCGAGGTCACCTACATGATTCTGACCAACGGCGACAAAGGCAACCATAACCCGGAGATCACCCGGAACCAGCTCATCGCCATGCGCAAGATCGAGCAGCGCAACGCGGCCCAGCTCTGTGGCGTCAAACAGGTGCTCTTCATGGGGGAAGAGGACGGCTTTCTGCGCCCCACCCGCTCCATCCGCAAACGGGTCACCCGGGAGATCCGGCGGATTCGCCCCGAGCTGATCATCTGTCCCCACCCGGATCGCTACCTGGTGGGCGAAGGGTACATCAACCACCCGGATCACCGCAACGCGGGCCTGGTGGCGCTGGAGGCCATCTTCCCGGCAGCCGACAACCCCATGTTCTACCCGGATATGGCCGACGAAGGCTACCTGCCCCACAAGATCAGCCAGCTCTATGTGGTGGGCCACGAACAGCCCAACGTGGAAATCGACATCACCGACGACATCAACCAGAAGATCCAGGCCATCCTGTGCCATACCAGCCAGATCGCCAATCCAGAGGAGGCGCCCCAGCGCTGGCGAGAACGGTGGGGCGAAACCCAGCCCGATGGTTCGGTGCGCTACTTCGAGCGTTTTCGGGTCATGCGTTTTGACCGTTGAACGATCATCGCAGGGCATGAAAAAGCGGGGGCCGGTCGACCGGCCCCCGCTGCGCGTGTAGTGTCGATTCTGGAAAGTGTCCCCTACTGCTGCAGGCCTTCCATCTGTTCGGCCAGGATGGCGTTGGCCTCTTCGTTGGCCTCGGCCAGGGTGGCAGCCACATCGGCGCCGTCCATGATGGCAGCCATCTTTTGCTCGATCATGTCGCGCACGAAGTCATAGCCGGGCACCGGCGGCTCCGAGACGCCGTAGGGCAGCAGGTCGAAGGCTGCCTTGTAGGCCGGCTCCGCTTCGAAGTAGTCGGCCATGGACTCGGCCACGCTCTGGCGCACGGGGAAGTAGTTGCTGGCCTTGGCCCAGGTGGCCTGGACCTCGGGGCTGGTGTAGTACTTCACAAAGAGCCAGGCTGCCAGCTCCTGCTCATGGGTGGTGCGGGGGATGCTGACGCTGGCGCCGTAGATGTTCATGACCGGGTCCGGGGTGGTGTGGGGCAGGGGGCCGACGCTCCAGTTGAACTGGGCGCCCTCGTCCACCACGCTGCGGTAGAAGGGCAGGCCGGAGCTGGAGCCCACGGTGAAGAGCAGGCGGCCGTTGCCGAAGTCCGTCTGGTCGCCGTACTGCTCGGCTACCAGGGTGGCGCAGCCCTCGTTGAAGAGGCCCTGGAGGAAGGTCATGGCCGCCTGGGCCGCCTCGCTGTCGTAGGTGAAGCGGTTGTTCTCATAGTCGAAGATGTCGCCGCCGAAGGCAAAGGTCCAGCTGGCAAAGCGGGAAGCATCCACGCTGAGCTGATAGCCCATGCTGGGAGCATCCCCCACGCCCTTGCTGAAGGGCTGTTCCACGGCACGGCAGGCGGCTTCCTTGAACTCCTCAGGAGTCTGGGGCGGACCGTCAAAGCCCAGTTCCTGTAGCCAGTCCAGGTTGTAGTACATCACTTCCATGGAGCGGTTGGGTGGGAAGCCCAGGCGCTGGTTGCCGAAGCTGGGGAAGATGTCGGAATTGAAGAAGCCGGGGAAGAAGTCCGCCTGCTCCTCTTCACTCAGCCCCCACTTCGGGCTGTTGACCAGCGGATTCATGTCGATGAGGCCGTTGGCCAGCTGGTAGGTCGCTGCCTGGTTCTGGTAGGCCACCACCAGGTTGGGCGCTTCGCTGGTGTTCAAGACATTCAGCATCTTGTTGAAGATATCGCCGTAGCCGCCCTGGTACTCACCCACCACGGTGATACCCCACTCGTTGGTCTCGTTGAAGTCGGCGATGATCTGCTGCAGGGCCTCTTCCCGTTCCTGGGTGTGTTGGTACCAGAAGGTGACCGTCTGGCCGCTGGGATCCACGTTCTCCCAATCCACCTCGGCGGTCGCCTCGCCGGCCCCCTCCTGGGCTGGCGCTGCGGCCTCCTGGGCCGGAGCTTCGGCCGCGCTTTCGCCGCCTGTCTGGGCAGCCGGCTGGGCAGCCGGGCAGGCGGCCAGAAGGAGCGCGGTGATGATGAGCAGGGCAAAGAGCCAGGTTCGTTTGTGGAACATATGTTTACTCCTTGTTTTCTCTGGTTGAAATTTTCGGATAGCAGCTCTGCGAGCTGGAATCCACGGACGGTACACGATGGGTGGCGCAGGTATCAATCAGGCCTGATGAACCCGGCCCGAAATTTCCGGACCGGTGGTGATGTCGTTCTTTTGGGCGCATCGCTCCGACGTAAACCTGGATGGTTCTGTGGGAAGCGGTGGCCGCGTCCACGGGAAAGATGGGCCTATCCCTTGAGGCCAGAAGTGGCGATCCCTTCAGTAAACTGGCGTTGGGTCAGGAAGTAGAGCAGCAGGATGGGCAGGATGGTGATCACCGAAGCGGCCATGATGAGTTGCGTTTCAGGCCCCGCCTCCGACTGGAGGGTCCACAGCCCCACCATGAGGGGGCGCCAGGTGTCCCGGGTCGTTACCAGCAAGGGCCAGAGGAAATCATTCCAGGCGCCGATGAAGCCGAAGATCGTGACGGTGAAGATGGGCGCCTTGCTGATGGGCAGCACAATCTGTACCAGGAAGCGGAGGTGACTGGCGCCGTCCATGCGGGCTGCATCCCACAGCTCCCAAGGGATCTGGGCGAAGAACTGGCGCAGCAGGAAGATGCTGAAGACGCTGGCCATGTAGGGGACGGTGATGCCCTGCAGGGTGTTCAGCCAGGAGCCGCTGCCGTCCAGGGTAGGCAGCGGAACCAGTCCGCCCCGGATGATCAGAAAGTTGGGGATCATGGTGACCATGCTGGGGATCATCATGGTACTCAACAGTACCCCAAACAGGAAATCCCGCCCCCAAAACTTGATACGGGCAAAGGCGTAGGCCGCCAGGATGGACGTGGTGAGCTGACCGGCCAGGGTGGTGGCGGTGATCACCACGCTGTTGGTGAAGTATTTGTAGAACTTGGCTTCGTTCCACGCCTCCACATAGTTGACGAACTGGGGCACTTCCGGCCACCAGCGTCGGGTCGCGGTTTCGCCGTAGGTCATCAGAGAAGCCGAGATCATCCAGAAGAAGGGCAACATGGCCACCGCCATCCCAAGGAGCAGGATCAGGTACATGACCGCTCGGATGGGCGTCGTCTGGACGGTGGATGCTTTCCGCGGTGCGGCAGCCATCGGGCGGGGCGCACTGGTCTCCAGGGGCTGGATGATCTTAGCCATAGAACACCCTTTCGCCGAAGATCTTGGTCTGCACAAAGGTTAGGAACAGGATGATGGCGAAAAGCAGCATGGCTTCGGCTGTGGCATAGCCGAATTGGCTGGCCTTAAAGAAGGTGTTGAAAATGGCGACGCTGGTGGTCTGGACCGTGTTTTGGGCGGATGGCACCTGGAGCACGTAGATGTGGTTGAAGGCTTTGAACGTGCCGATGAAGCCCACCAGCGACAGGTAGAAGGTCACCGGCGAAAGCAGGGGTACGGTGATATAGCGGAAAAGTTGCCACTGGTTGGCGCCGTCGATCTCGGCCGCTTCGTAGAGGGTGCTGGGAATATTGCCCAGGCCAGCCAGGAAGATGACCGTGTTGTAGCCCACATAGGTCCAGATGCCGAAGAGGATAATCGAGACCAGGGCCAGGCTCGGGCCCGCCCAGAAGCCCTGGAGCTTCCACCCCAACAGGGTATCCCCGAAGATCAACTGCAGCACCGGCTTCGGCTCAAAGAGCCATCGCTGGGCTTCAATCCCCACTATCTCCAGGAAACGGTTAGCCAACGAGGTGGGCCGGGGGCTGAAGATGGTGCGAAAGACCAGCGCGGTGGCGATCACGGGCGTGATGTAGGGGAGGAAGAAGATCATGCGGAAAAATTCCTGCCCTCGAATTTTCTGGAACAGAATGTAGGCCAGCACCAGGGCAATGGCTAATTGCACGGGCACAGAACCCACCGCGTAGTACAGGGTGATGGGCAGGGACTCCAGGAAGGCGGGATCCCCGGCGGCCATCATGCGGCTCCAACCCAGGTTAATAAAAACGCCGCTGCCCAACAGGATCAGGGCAACGGTCGCTTTACCCGCCAGTCCCCGGTTGTTTTGGGACTCAAAGGCCAGCACCCAGACGTAGTAGGCGCCGATGATCAACAGCAGACCCACCACAAACAGCAGGCCCCCCATCCAGTCGCCGATGGCTTTCTCGTAGTTGGCCAGGCCAACAAAGCCCCGGTCTACCACCCGCCAGCGGCGCAGGCTCATGTAAAAGGCATAGCCGATGGGAAAGATGCCGAAGAAGGCTACCAGGAAAAACGCTGGAAAGATGAAGAGGTAGCCGGTCAGCTGTTCCCGCCAGTCGATGCGGCGTCTCCGGCGGGCGCGAATCTCCGTCGCCGATAGTGCTGCCACTGCCTGGTAACCCCTTTCTCCGCCGTCTGCGTCTATGTCTCGCTATCCGGTTGTACGGGCGAGGTCCCATTCTCGATGGACGCCCCAGGCGAATTTCGCTGGGACCGACTGAATTTAGTATACATGACCCCAGACGGGGCGTCAACGGTTGGGGCGGATGTGTTATCCCTTTTCGCTGCCCCGGTTTTCTATTCTGGCACCGGCATGTTAACGGACGAAGGACACCAGGTTAACGGGCCGTTAGTGTGGAGCGTGCTTTGCCGGTTTCACCGCACCAGCCGTGTCCCGGTCTCCCCGTGCAGGGCCCGCTCCAGGTTTTCCGGATTGGTAATCAGGGCGTAGGCGTCGGAGTGGGGGGCCTGGTCTAGAAAGGCGAGGCAAGCTTCAATCTTGGGGCGCATACTGCCGGGGGCAAAGTGCCCTTCGGCCAGGTAGCGGCGGGCCTCCTCCCGGTTCATGCGATCCAGGGGGCGTTCCTGGGGCTGGCCGAAGTAGAGCATGACCTTTTCCACGCCGGTGCTGATCAGGAACAGGTCGGCCTGGAGCTGGCTGGCCAGCAGGCCGCTGGCCAGGTCCTTGTCGATCACGGCGGGGACGCCCCGGAGCTCGCCCCGTCGGTTGCGGGCCACCGGGATGCCACCACCCCCCACGGCGATGACGATCCAGCCGGCCGCCACGGCCTGGCGAATGGCCTCGATCTCGATGATCTCCTGGGGCTTGGGCGACGCTACCACCCGGCGCCAGCCCCGGCCTGCATCCTCTATCACGGGCCAGCCCTCCGCGGCGAAGCGGGCCGCGGCTGCCTCGTCCAGAAAGCCACCGATGGGCTTGGTGGGATGCTGGAAGGCGGGGTCGTTGGCATCCACCCGGACCTGGGTCACAATGGTGACGCACTGGCGCTCAATCCCACGCTGATAGAATTCATTGTTCAGGGCCTGTTGCAACATGTAGCCGATGCTGCCCTGGGTGTCGGCCACGATGACGTCCAGGGGGGTGGTGTGTACTTCGTGCATGGCCAGCTCGTTGCGCCGCAGGATGAAGCCCACCTGGGGGCCGTTGCCGTGGGTGATCACGGCCCGCCAGCCCGCCTGGATCATGTTGGCGATGTGACCTGCCGTCTCCCGCACCGCATCCCACTGGTGGTGAACTTGTGGCTGGCTGCGGTCTTTGATCAGGGAATTGCCGCCGATGGCAATCACAGCCAGGGGCGTGGCGTCGTTCTGGGAAGGCGTCATGGCCGGGAAGGTCTCCTGAAAGGGAACTGGTCCATCCCCGGCGACAGGCCGGTTATGGCCGGGTGTGTGCCGCCAGGATGGCCGGAAGCAGCGCGTAAAATTCGGTGGCCTTGACCACGTCCGCCAGCAGGACACTGTCCTGGACGGTGTGGGCCGTCTCTTCTTCGCCGGGGCCAAAGCCGATGGACGGGATGCCGGCCTTGCCCATCCAGTAGATGCCGTTGGTGCTGAAATTCCACTTGCCGGGGGTATGGGCCGGCAGGCCGATCCGTTGGGCCGTCTCCAGGCCGGCCTGCACCAGGGGATGGGACTCCTCCAACGCCCAGGCGGGGAAGTACTTGTCCACCGGGAAGACGAAGCCGGTGTAGCTGGGCTCTTCGTAGCGCAGCATCTCCACCCACACATCCCCTTTTTGCCGGTGTTCCGGCGGAATCAGGGCGCGTACCTGGTCCAGCGCGGCTTCGGCGCTCTCGCCAAAGGTAAGGCGGCGGTCGATGTAGACAGTGCACTGGTTGGGCACTGCGTTGATGCTGGGTGTCTCCACATGGATGTCCGTGACGGTGATCTTGCCGTGGCCCAGGAAGGGATGATCGCCCAGTTGGGGCTCCAGCTTGCTGATGCCGTCGATGATGGGCAGCACTTTGTAGATGGCGTTGTCGCCCAGGTGATTGCTGGCGGCGTGGGCACTTTTGCCTTTGGCCACCACCTTCATCTCTACCCGGCCCTTGTGCCCCCGGTAGATCTGCATGTTGGTGGGCTCGCCGATGACCACAAAGTCTGGCCGCAGCCCCTCATGCTCCACCAGCGCGTGGCAGGCAATGCCATCGCACCACTCCTCCATGTTGCCGAAGTAGTAGGCCGTCCAGCCCTCCAGCAGGCCCAGCCGGTGGGCAATAGCCAGGCCGTAGATCATGCCCGGCGTGCTGCCTTTTTCGTCACAGGCCCCCCGGGCGTAGAGCCGGCCATTTTCCAACTTGCCGATGAAGGGATCCCAGGCCCATTCGGCGGGATCGCCGATGCCCACAGTGTCGATATGGCTGTCGTAGAGGAGTTTGCGGGGACCGTTGCCAATGCGCCCCACGGTGTTGCCCATGGAGTCGAACCAGACCTGGTCAAAACCCAGCTTCTTCATCTCCGTCTGGGCCCGCAGCCCTACTTCTCGGATCTGGGAATCCATGGAGGGGATGGCGACCAGCTCCCGCAAGAAGGTGATGATGTCGTCCTGGTGGGAGGCGGTGGCAGCCTGGACGGCTGCGACGTCGATTGCGGCCATGGTGAACTCCTTCTGCTTTCAGGTAAGGGTGGGCGGATTGGGGCGCCGGCTCCTATTCCACCCGCTGGATGTGGGCGCCCAGGCTGCGCAGGGTCTCGTCGATGCGCTGGTAGCCCCGGTCGATCTGCTGGACGTTGCCGATGGTGGTGACTCCCTGGGCGGCCAGGGCTGCCAGCACCAGGGCCATGCCGGCGCGAATGTCCGGGCTGGTGACCGTCTGGCCCACCAGCCGGCTGGGACCCACCACCACCGCGCGATGGGGGTCGCAGAGGATGATCTGGGCCCCCATGGCGATGAGCTTGTCCACAAAATAGAGCCGGCTCTCGTACATCTTCTCGTGGATGATCACGGTGCCCTGGGCCTGGGTGGCTACCACCAGGGCGATGCTCATCAAGTCGGGGGGGAAGGCCGGCCAGGGTGCATCGTCGATCTTGGGCACGGCTCCGCCGAAGTCAGGCGTGATGCGCAGCTCCTGCCCGTCCTCCACCACCAGGGTGGTGGCCTCGTGGGGCGGAGCGGTGGGGTCGTGCTCCAGGTGCATCTGGACGCCCAGGCGGTGGGCGAAGACCATTTCCACCATGCGCAGGTGTTCTGGCACGACACCCTGGATGCGCAGCTCGCCTTCGGTGATGGCGCCCAGGCCGATGTAGCTGCCGATCTCCACGAAGTCCGGGCTGATGTGGATCTCGCCGCCCCGCAGCCGCTCCTGACCGTGGATGGTGAGGGTGTTGCTGCCGATGCCCTCGATGGGGCAGCCCATGGCCACCAGCAGGTGGCAGAGGTCCTGGACGTGGGGCTCGCTGGCGGCGTTGCGCAGGATGGTGGTGCCCCGGGCCAGGGCGGCGGCCATGATGCCGTTCTCTGTCGCGGTGACAGAGGCTTCATCCAGCAGGATGTCCTGACCGGTCAGGCCCCGGTCGGCCCGCAGCTCGAACCTGCCGTTGTGGCAGAGCTGCGCGCCCAGGGCCTGGAAGACCTGCAGGTGGGTATCGATGCGCCGCCGGCCGATGTCATCGCCGCCGGCCGATTTGCCCACAGCGAAATGGCCGTGGCGGGCCAGCAGGGGCCCCATCAAGGTCAGGGAGCCCCGGATCTGGCCGAACAGATGGGCGTCGGGCTGCGTACGGTCCACGCCCCGGGCGCAGAGGGTGACGCTGTGGCCCTGGCGGTGGATCTCCACGCCCAGGCCGGCGAGGATCTGGAGCATGGTTTCCACGTCCCCGATCTGGGGCACATTGTGGAGCGTCACCGGTTCGTCGGTGAGCAGGCAGCTGGCCAGCAGGGGCAGGGCTGCATTTTTGTTGCCACTGGGGCGGACGGTCCCCTGGATTGGATGTCCTCCCTCGATGATAAACGAAGTCATGTTGAATACCTCTGTTGATGGACGGGCGCGCGCTCCATAGGGGGAACGTCAAGGACACTTCAGTCGTTGTCCTTGGCGGGTCTTGTATGGCCCCCGAGGAGGGCATCCCCTGACGGACGGACGTTTTGATCAGGCGTCTCGGGCAGACGTCTTTCCGCCGTTGTGGGGCCCAAGGCGACTGGGTTGAGCCGCCCCGGCTGGCAGCCGCGGCGGGCGTCTGCACATTGCCCGGGGGGACTAACGTAGTCTCCTGGCTTCCGGTTCCCCTGGGCCGCAAACAGTAGCCGGCCAGGCGTGACACCAGCCTGGAAGAGGTACCCTCTGCGCCAATGCCCCGGCCATCCAGGGAATTGGCCTGATTGTAACGAACCTCGGGTTCGCCGTCAATTGGGCCTGAAAACAAAAATGAGTCCATCGCAGGAGCCACAGATTGCCCAAATGAACACAGATTTTACCCGATTGCTATCTGAAAATCCTTGGCGTCGTGGCGCCTTTGCGTTGAAGAATGCCCTTTTCGTCGGGAGCCCAAAATGGGGGGAAAGGGGGTTTGGCTACGAGGCGAACAATTGTTCCAACCGGTAGGTTGTCCAAATTCCCTTTTCGAGGCAAATATGGTAAAATTCGATAGGTTTAAGAAACTGTTTGGCCTGGCCACAGCAGGGGTGGCATGGGATGGCACCCCCGCTGGCAGGCGGGAGATCGCGGAGGGATCCGCGCGGACCCAATCTCGAAATCAACCGTGAGCTTCATCGAACCCTTTTGAGGTGGATTGCTTTGGGCGTTATCGACAGTTTGTCAGCCGGCTATCGGTTTCTGGGGCGTCGTTTGGAATTGTTGCTGTTGCCGGTTTTGTTGGACTTATTGTTGTGGCTTGCCCCTCGCCTGAGCATCAACCCGCTCTTCATTCAGGTGGCCGATTTCTATGGCCGCGCGGCTTCCATGGAAGGGATGCCGCCGGACATGGCCCAGATGGCCGGCCAGGCGGCTACCCTGTTGGGAGAGATCGGCCGCAACTCCAACCTGCTGGACCTGTTGGTCAGCAGTTCGTTGCTCCACGTGCCCAGCCTGCTGGTGGCCCTGGGGCCGCTGCCAGGTGCCAGGGTGGTTGAGGTGGACAACCCCTGGGCCGCAGCCGGGTATGCCGGTATCCTGGGGTTGTTGGGCCTGTTGATCGGGGTGATCTACATCAACCTGCTGGCCAGGCGGCTGCCCCTGGGAAGCACGCCCAAGTGGCTTTCCCCCCCGGAGTTGTTCAAGGTGGCCCTGCGTCAGTGGGGGCGGGTGGTGGCCTACGTGTTGGTGGTGGCGGTGGGCCTGGGTACTGCCGCCATCCCCATGTTGATGGGCACCGCCATCCTGACCCTCCTGAGCCCGGCGCTGGGATCCCTGGTCATGTTGCTGTTCAGTGGCATGATCATGGTGCTGTTTTTCTACCTGTACTTCGTCACCGTCGGGCTGGTCATGGACAACCTGCCCCTGCACGTGGCCATCATGCGCAGCTTTTTGTTGGTGCGCCGGAATTTCTGGGCGACCCTGGGGTTCGTCTTTCTGACCAACCTGATTACCCTGGGCTTTGCCCTGATCATGAGTCGAATCGCCACCTACCCCCCGTTGGGGACGGTGGCGGCCATTGGTATCAACGCCTACATCGGCAGCGGTTTGACCATGGCGCTGCTGGTGTTTTACCGGACCCGGGTGTTGCACACCCTGGAGGGCAACCAGGCCAACGGGGGCCTGGGAGAACTCTGAGCGGGAGAAGAACCCGCCGGAGAGCAACAGGCCGATGGGCATCCCAGGGCGGGGAGCGCCTCGCCTGAGAGCCCGTTGTTGACCGTATATGGAGGATTTTGTGGCCAATCAACGCAAACAAGACTACGTCTACAGTGCAGATCAGATCCAGGTCCTGGAAGGGCTGGAAGCTGTCCGCCGCCGCCCTGGCATGTACATCGGCGGCACCGATGCCAAGGCCCTTCACCACATGGTATACGAGGTGGTGGACAACGCCATCGACGAGGCCATGCAGGGCCGCTGTGACCGCATCCGCATTACGATTCATAAAGACGAGAGCGTCACCGTGGAGGACAACGGCGCCGGCATCCCGGTGGACATCCAGAAGCAGACCGGGTTGCCCGCGGTTACCGTGGTGATGACCAAGCTCCATGCCGGCGGTAAGTTTGGCGGCGGCGGGTACAAGGTCTCGGGCGGCCTCCACGGCGTGGGCGTCAGCGCGGTCAATGCCTTGAGCACCTGGATGGAGACGGTGGTCAAGCGGGACGGCAAGATCTATCGTCAGCGCTTCGAACGGGGCGTTCCCGTCACCGAAGTGGAGGTGATCGGCGAGTGCGACCCGTCGGACACGGGTACCATCCAGACCTTCCTGCGGGATGACACCATCTTCCAGGTACTGGAGTACAACTGGAATACCCTGGCCACCCGCTTCCGGGAGATGGCCTTCCTCACCCGGGGCGTGGACATTTCCTTTGTGGACGAGCGGCCGGAACAACCCCGGGAGATCAACTTCTACTTCGAAGGGGGCGTGAAGTCCTTCGTCCGCTACCTCAACAAGAACCGCAACGTCCTGCATTCGCCCATCTACGTGGACATGGAGGTGGAGTCCACCCATGTGGAGGCGGCCATCCAGTACACCGACGGTTTCGCCGAGTCGGTCTTCGCCTTTGCCAATACCATCAACACCCCGGACGGCGGCAGTCACCTGACTGGTCTGCGCACCGCGGTGACCCGGATGATCAACGACTATGCCCGCAAGCAGGGGTTGCTCAAGGACAACGATCCCAACTTCACCGGCGACGACACCCGCCAGGGCATGACCGCCATTGTCAGCGTGAAGGTGTTGGAGCCCCAGTTTGAGGGGCAGAACAAGCTGAAACTCCTCAATAATGAGGTGCGCTACCACGTGGAGCAGGCGGTGGCCGAGGCCATGGGCCAGTGGATGGAAGAGAACCCTCGGGACGCCCGCCAGATCGTGGAGAAGGCCCGTACCGCCTATCGGGCCCGGGAGGCAGCGCGCAAAGCCCGGGACCTGGTGATCCGCAAGAGCGCGCTGGAGAGCCTCACCCTGCCGGGCAAGCTGGCCGATTGTTCCAGCCGGGATCCCAAGGAGTGTGAACTCTACATTGTAGAGGGGGACAGCGCCGGCGGCACGGCTAAACAGGGGCGGGATCGACGCTTCCAGGCCATTTTGCCCTTGCGGGGGAAGATCCTGAACATCGAAAAGACCAGCCTGGACAAAGCCCTGGCCAACAAAGAGATCCAGGCCCTGATCACGGCCCTGGGCACCAACATTGGCGAAAACTTCGACCTGTCCGGCCTGCGATATCATCGTATTATTTTAATGACCGACGCCGACGTCGACGGCGCCCACATCCGCACCCTGTTGCTTACCTTCTTCTTCCGTTACATGGAGGAGCTCATCGACAAGGGACACCTCTACATCGCGCAGCCACCCCTCTACCGGGTGACGGTGACCCGCACGGAGAACGGCAAACGTAAGCGCAGCAGCGAGTACGTCTACGATGACAAGGCCCTGGAGCAATTGCGCCAGGAGCTGGGCGAAGAGAACGTGCGCATCGACCAGCGCTATAAGGGCCTGGGCGAGATGAACGAAGAGCAGCTCTGGGAAACCACCATGAATCCCGAGAACCGGACCCTGCTCCAGGTGAGCATCGAAGATGCAGCCGAGGCGGACCGGACCTTCGACATGCTCATGGGCAGCAGCGTACCCCCCCGACGGCGTTTCATCCAGACCCACGCCAACCAGGCCCGGCTGGACATCTAGCCGCCATCCTCCTGAGCCGGGCCTGGTGCACCTGCGCCGCCCGATATCAGGCAGACGTGTATACACGCTACCAGAAGGGCCGCCCCAGGGCGGCCTTTCCCTTTGCCCAGCCCGGAACTACCCAGCACCGGGAAGCCGGCTGGGCCTATCCGCTGAAACGCGCGCCGCCCTTCCGGATTTTTGAGCTATCCCGGGCTGGTTGACACGCTCCAGGCATTCCAGTATACTTCTGGCCACTTCAGGGCGCTCTCAGCCCGCGTCAGAAAGCCCACCCCGTGGGCGTTACACATCGCAGCCTCTCGAAATTCAAGCACCCTTTGACGCATCGGGCTGTACCATCGACGTGTAGGACTCTTGCAACCAGGAGATATTTCCCGCTGCCCCCCATGGGGATTCGAGGTGTTTTTTGCGGGCACTTCCCAGCAGAAATTCGCCGGAGGCTTCCAGCAGGGGGAGTACCGCCAAATTTCTGCCGTGGTATTGCCCCGTGGTATTGACGAGGCCAGGCCGGACTAAGGGGCGTTTCATTTGCTCAAACGTTTGTCTTGCCTGTTTTTCCTTGCCTTCTAGGACCGATCCGCACCAGGCTTGCAAGGATCGGGCCTCGGCTTTCGAAGGATCAACCTGCTACCGACCTTTCCATTTCCCATCTATGAAGGAGGTTGTCATTGTGAACAAAGTCAACATACGGCTGTTGGTGGCTGCTGCAGCCACGCTGCTGCTGCTTGTCCTGGCGGGCTGTTCAGCCCCCGCGCAACAGGCAGCGCCGGCGGAGCAAGGCGAACAGGCAGCCCCGGCTTCCGCAGAAGGGTCAGCGCCGGCGGCCCAGACGGCCAGCGGCGAGAAAGTGCTCATTTTGGGGCTATACCAGGAACCTGAGCTGTTGAACCCCCTGATCCGCACCCAGACGGCCGCAAACCTGGTGGCCGGCTTTGTGGAGGAGGGATTGGTCGACGTGGATCCCGACGGCGAGTATTACCCGGTCCTGGCCAAAGAAGTGCCCTCGGTTGAAAATGGCCTGGTGTCGGAGGATGGCCTCACCGTTCGCTATAACCTGCTGGAGGACGTGGTCTGGTCCGACGGGGAGCCCTTCACCTGCGACGACGTGCTCTTCACCTGGGAAGTGGCGGTCAACCCGGACAGTGGTGCTGTGAACACCACCGGCTTTGACAAGATTGCCTCCATCACCTGTGAGGACGACCACACCGCGGTGGTCCAGTTCAGCGAGTTCTACGCCCCCTTCAAGGACATTTTCACCTTCGTCCTGCCCCGCCACGCCACCGGCGATCCCGCCCAGATGCAGGAGTGGGAGTTCAACTGGAATCCCATCGGTACCGGTCCCTTCAAGCTGGAAAGCTGGACTTCCGGCGACAGCCTGGTCTTCGTGGCCAACGAGAACTACCGGGGCCAGCCGGATAAGCCCCACCTGGACAAGCTGATCGTGCGCATCATCCCCAGCCGGGAGGTGGGCAAGGCGCTGATCACCTCCGGGGAAATCCATTTCCTCTGGGATCTGACCGAAGCGGATGTGCCCGAATTCCGAGACAACCCGGACATCACGGTCAACTCCGCGCCGGGGCCGGGCACAGAGCGGCTGGTGCTGAACCTGGCCGATCCTACCCTGGACGCCACCGACGATCCCCTCAACAACCCCCATCCGCTGTTGGGGGACCTGCGGGTACGCCAGGCTATCCAGTATGGCATCGACAAGCAGTTCATCGTGGACGAGCTCCTCTACGGCGCCACGACCGTGGGTGTCAGCGAGCTGAGCCTGGGCTGGGCCAAGTGCGACATCCCACCGTCTGAATACAACCCGGACAAGGCCCGGGCGCTGTTGGAAGAAGCGGGCTTCATTGACCAGGACGGCGACGGCATCCGAGAATGCCATGGCTGTCTGTATGCGGAGGAAGGGACACCCCTGCGCCTGAAGTACCAGACCACCTCCGGCAACCAGCTGCGGGAGGAATCCCAGCAGCTCATCCTGGAGATGATGGCCGACATCGGCATCGAATTCTACATCGAAAACGTGCCCAGCTCGGAGCTCTTTGGCAGTTGGGCCAGCGGCGCCTTCCGCAAGCATGGCCAGTTCGACGTCTTGATGTACACCACCAGCGACAGCATCGACCCCCACTCCCAGATGGACGGCTATTTCCACAAGGATAAGATGCCGACCGAAGCCAACGGCGGCAACGGCTTCAACTACAGCCGTTGGGTCAACGACATCGCCAGCGAGGCCATCGACCGGGCCGGCGCCAGCCCGGATCCGGCCGTGCGCAAGGAGAACTACCAGATCGCCTGCGAGCAGATCGCTGCCGAGCTGCCTCACATCTACCTCTATGACCGGGCCGAGATCCACCTGACCCGCAGCAACGTCAAGGGGTATCAGGTGAACGTCTGGAGCCCCCATGACCAGTCGTGGAATGCAGCGGACTGGGACATCGAATAGGCGAGGACGTGACCGTTCCCGCGGGCCGTCTCGGGCACGCAGCATTGGGGAGTGGCGCCCACGCGCCGCTCCCCAATGGCCGGGATGCCCTGCCGGAACTCCCCGTACCTGTTCGTTTGTCGCTCTGCTTCATTTTGCCGTCGTACCCTTCTTACCGACTACTGACTACCGGCTACTGAACCACTCTCTGCTGAGCTACTGTTTACCAGGTGTAGGATGACCGCGTATATCATTCGTCGTCTTGTGCAGGCCATTCCGTTGCTGGTGGTGATCAGCATGCTGGTTTTCGGCATGATCTCCCTGGCGCCGGGCGGCCCCATGTCTGCCTTCGAGGAAAACCCCAACCTGACGGCCGAAGATCTGGCCCGGCTGGAAGAGCAGTTGGGATTGAATAAGCCGGTCCACGAGCGCTATCTGGCCTGGGCCAGCCGCATCATCGTGGGGGATTGGGGCTACAGCAACGCGACCCGGCGGCCTGTGCTGACCGAGATCGGCGAACGGCTGCCCAACACGCTGCAGTTGATGCTGGTTTCTTTTGTGGTCACCCTGCTGATCGCCATTCCCATCGGCATCCTTTCGGCCATCAAGCAGTACTCCCTTTTTGATCACGTGGCCACCTTTTTCGCCTTTGTGGGGCAGGCCATCCCCATTTTTTGGTTTGGCCTGATCCTGATCATCGTCTTCAACGTGATCCTCAAAAATCCGGTCAGCCCTTCTGCCGGCTTTGCCTGGTCCCATTTCCTGGACTGCCGGGATTGCGCGCCGTTGATGCCTGGCGGTGGCATGGCCCCCTATGGCGTGGATCATCCCACCCTGGCCCAGCGCATTCAGCACATGATCCTGCCGGTGACCATGCTGGCCCTCTTCGGCGCAGGCACCTACACCCGCTACATGCGGGGGCAGATGCTGGAGGTGATCCACCTGGACTACGTGCGTACCGCCCGAGCCAAAGGGCTTCCCGAAGGCAAGATCATCTGGCGCCACGCCATCAAAAACGCCATCACACCGGTGGTCACCATCATGGCCCTGGATCTGCCCAGCCTCTTTGGCGGCGCCCTCTTCACCGAGACCATCTTCTCGTGGCCCGGCATGGGGCGCCTCTTCTTTCGCTCCGCCCAGCGGGTGGACTTCCCCTTGCTCATGGGAATCGTGATGATTAACGCCGTGCTGATCATCCTCTTTAACCTGCTGGCGGACATTGTCTATGCGTTCCTGGATCCCCGGGTACGCTACGAGTAGTAGCGAGGGGCGTAAATGCGCCCAGAGAGCCGGTGGTGCGTAGACGGGTTCATGTCCCCCACCGTAGGTCCGGCCGAGAGGCCGGACAGGGGTGCCTTCACCTCTGTCACGCAAGGATACGTGACCTACATGCTATGCACGGCCAGCATCCGGTGATCTATTGGCGCCGAGCTGTAGTCGCCAGCCGTTGCTACCGTTCATATTCGCTTGTTGACCTGGTATTTTGTTCGGAAGATCCAAACGGATCCAGTTGATTGAGGACGTGGGATGCAGACTACTGTCAACCCTTCGGGTTCATTGACCCTTCAGGCTGCCCATTTTCAAGAACGCTCCGCCCGTAGCCTGGTTTGGAACCAGTTCCGTCGCCATCGTATGGCCCTGGTGGGCACGGTTATCCTCCTTCTCCTGATCCTGGGTTCCACCTTCGTCTCGGTTGTCAGCCCCTACGACCCTGAGAAGAGCAGCATGCGAGAGCGACGTCAGCCTCCGAGCCTGGCCCATCCCATGGGAACCGATACCCTGGGCCGGGACATGCTGACCCGGTTGCTCTATGGCGGTCGCTTTTCTCTCACCATTGGCCTGCTGGCCACCCTGGTGGGGATCTCCATCGGCACGACCGTGGGCGCCATAGCCGGCTACTACGGCGGCGCCGTGGATAATGTGCTCATGCGCCTGACCGATCTCTTCATCGCCCTCCCCAGGCTCTTCATGCTGATTCTCATGACCCTACTCTTGCGCAATCTGGACGTGCCCTTGCTGAAGGCCAATGGCGGGGTGGGAGGGATTGTGCTGATCTTGGGGCTGCTTTCGTGGACCGGTGTGGCCCGTCTGGTTCGGGGACAGTTCTTGAGCCTGAAGGAAAAGGAGTTTGTGGAAGCAGCGCGCACCCTGGGCGTGCGGAATCTGCGCATCGTCTTCTTTCACGTCCTGCCCAACACGGCCACGCCCATCATCGTGGCCGCGACCCTCTTAGTGGCCGCCACCATCATCTCAGAATCCGGCCTGAGCTTTCTGGGCTTCGGCGTCCAGCCGCCGACCCCAACCTGGGGTAACATGCTCAATGGCGCCCAGGACGAGATGCGCAAGGGAAACTGGTGGATGGCCGTCTTCCCCGGCCTGATGATCTTCCTGACCGTGATCTCCATCAACTACATTGGCGACGGCCTGCGGGATGCCCTGGATCCCCGCCGGCTGCGCTAGCTCGAATCGACGGAGTTATTGACCATCGTGAACGCCCACAAAACCGAGGAACTGAAAGCCCGTGTCCAGGAATACCTGGACGAGATCGCCGATCGGCTGATCCAGATCAGCCAGACTCTCCATGCCAATCCCGAAGTCGCCTTTGAAGAGTATCAGTCCATGGCCCTCCTGGCCGACACAGCCGAAGCCCACGGCTTTCAGGTGAAACGGGGCGTCGCAGGCCTGGAGACCGCCTTCGTCGCCACCAGCCGGGGGAAGCCAGAGCGCCCGGCCATCGCCTTCATTGCGGAGTATGACGCCCTGCCCGGTTTGGGACACGCCTGTGGCCACAACATCATTGGCACGGCCGCCACCGGCGCTGCCCTGGCTCTGCAGGCCATTCGGGATGAGATTCCCGGCACCATCAAGCTCATCGGCACGCCGGCGGAGGAGCGGGGCGGCGGTAAGGTGATCATGGCGGAGCGGGGCGTTTTCGACGGCCTGGACGCGGCTATGATGGTCCACCCCGGCACCAAAGCCATGACCACCCGGGGCACGCTGGCCTCCAACAAGTTGCGTTTTGAGTTCTTCGGCAAATCGGCCCACGCCGCAGCCGCGCCCGACAAGGGGATCAACGCTCTGGATGCCTGTATTCAGACCTTCAACAACATTAATGCCCTGCGCCAGCACCTGACGCCGGACGTCCGCATCCACGGCATCATCACCCACGGCGGTGAGGCGCCCAACATTGTGCCCGAATATGCCGCTGCCGAGTTCAGCGTCCGGGCCGCGGATTCGGACACCTCTTTCCAGGTGGTGGAGAAGGTCATCCGGTGCGCCCAGGCCGGCGCTCTGGCTGCCGGCGCGGAGCTCAAGTACACCCATCTGACCCACTACGCCAACCGCATCGCCAACCCGACCCTGGCCCGTCTGTTTGAAGAAAACATCTCCCGGCTGGGCGAAAAGGTGGAGGAGCCCTCACCCAACGAACGGATGGGTTCCAGCGATATGGGCAACGTCAGCCAGCTGGTGCCGGCCATTCACCCCTACGTGGTCATCGCGGATCCAGGCATCGCCGCCCACACGCCCGAGTTTGCCCAGGCTGCGGCCAGCGAGCGGGGAAACCAGGCCCTGTTACGGGCGGCCAAGGCCATGGCCATGACGGCTGTGGACCTGTTGACCCAGCCGGAGCTGGTGGCCCAGGCCCATGCGGAGTTCCGACAGAGCATTGATCCCAACGCGGCCTGGCGGAAGCTGCGCTTTTTCAGTTGAGGAGCGGCCAGAGGGCCGGCCCCTGGGCTGGCCCTCTACCGGTTGGTTTTGGTATCGGACAAAATTGGGGAAAAATGTCCCAGAACGGGGTATGACGCCCTAAAAAAGGAGGTTGCCAAGGGAAAATAGGTTGTGATATACTGTCATCTAGTCACACCCCACATGGCAGACGCCATGCAAGCAAAACTATTCTGTTCAAATTCTTTCGTGTTCGCCCAAAGGAGAAAAAACTAAATGGCCAGTGTAACTTACGATCATGTCTACAAGCGTTTTGGCGACGTGGTTGCGGTGAACGACCTCAACGTTCACATCGAAGACAAGGAATTCCTGGTCTTCGTCGGTCCTTCGGGGTGTGGCAAAACGACCAGCCTGCGCCTCCTGGCGGGCCTGGAAGAAATCAGCGAAGGCAACATCATGATCGGCGACCGCATCGTGAACGATGTGCCCCCGAAGGATCGGGACATCGCCATGGTGTTCCAGAGCTACGCGCTCTATCCGCACATGAGCGTGTACGACAACATGGCCTTCGGCCTCAAGCTGCGCAAGACCCCCAAGTCCGAGATTGACCGCCGGGTGAAGGAAGCGGCCGAAATCCTGGACATCGGGCACCTGCTGGATCGCAAGCCCAAGCAGCTCTCGGGTGGTCAGCGCCAGCGTGTCGCCGTGGGGCGGGCCATCGTCCGTGAACCTGCGGTCTTCCTCTTCGACGAGCCCCTCTCCAACCTGGATGCCAAGCTGCGGGTCCAGACCCGTGCCCAGCTCACCCGCCTGCACCAGCGCCTGGCCACCACCTTCATCTACGTGACCCACGACCAGGTGGAAGCCATGACCATGGCCTCCCGCATTGCGGTCATGAAGGACGGCATCCTGCAGCAGATTGACACGCCGCAGCACCTCTACGATCACCCCCACAATGTCTTCGTGGCCGGCTTCATCGGCAGCCCCAGCATGAACTTCTTCGATGCCACCCTGGTGGAGACCGATGGCAAGCTGGAGGTGAATACCGGTGGCTTCCGGGTGGAGGTGCCGGAGGAGAAGGCCAAGGAGTGGCGCCAGTTCAAGGGCCGTGAGGTCATCTTTGGCATCCGCCCCGAGGACATCCATGCCAAGCCCTTCGTGCCACCGGGCATCCTGGAGTCCGACATTCGGGCCACGGTGGATGTGACCGAGTTGATGGGCAACGAGATCTTCCTGTACATGGTAACCAAGGACAACAAGCAGTTCATCGCCCGGGTCGATCCTCGTGTCCAGGCTCACCCCGGCGAGGAGCTGGAGATGGCCATCAACATGAGCAACGCCCACATCTTCGATCCCAAGACCGAGGTCTCTCTGGCGGGTTAATTCCGACAGAGCAAAGCACTGAAACAGCCGGGCCGGCAGATGCTGGCCCGGCTGTTTTTCTGTTACAATGAGGGCTGACCCGCGTTTCCGCAGGGAAGCCTATGAACAAGCGCAAAGATAGCGATTGACGCAAGGGCATTATAAGGAGCTATCGATGATCGTTTTTACCGAGCATGACATGATGAAGGACCTGCAGCAGCCAGGCGGCAAAATTGTCCTCCTGGTCATGGATGGCCTGGGTGGCCTGCCCATGGAGCCGGGCGGCCCCACCGAGCTGGAGGCTGCCAATACCCCCAACCTGGATCGCCTGGCCGCAGAGGGCAGCACGGGCCTCAGCGTGCCCATCCGCCCCGGCATCGAGCCCGGGAGCGGCCCTGCCCACCTGAGCCTCTTCAGCTATGACCCTGTCCGCTACGAGATCGGGCGTGGCGTGCTGGAGGCACTGGGCATCGGCTTTCCCCTCACGCCCAACGACCTGGCCGCCCGGGGCAACTTTGCCACTGCCGACGCCGACGGCGTGATCGTGGATCGGCGGGCCGGCCGTATCAGCACCGAGGAGTGTATACGCCTGTGCGAAAAGCTCCAGGCCGCTACCGGCGACGCCCTGCCCGGCTATGAGGTCTTTGTGAAGCCGGTCAAGGAACATCGTTTCGTCCTGGTCATCCGGGGAGAAGGGCTCGGTGGCCAGCTTACCGAGACCGATCCCCTGGAAACGGGCAAAAAGCCATTGCCCGTCACCGACGAAAGCGGCACGCCCGAGGGGAAGCGAACTGCTGAGCTGGTGAACCAATGGGTGGAGAAGGCCCGGGCTGCCCTGGCTGATGAACCCCGGGCCAACAGCCTGAACCTGCGGGGCCTGGCCAAGGATCCAGGTCTGCCTCGCTTCCCGAATATCTACGGCATGCGGGCCGCCGCCATCGCGGTCTACCCCATGTATCGGGGCGTGGCTTCCCTGGTGGGCATGGAGGTGATCGAGTTCGAGGGAGACCGGCCTGAGCATGAGGTGGATGCCCTGGCCCGGATCTGGAACGACTACGATTTCTTCTTCATCCATGTGAAGAAGACGGACAGCTACGGCGAAGACGGCAATTTCCAGGCCAAGGTCCACGAAATCGAAGCGGTGGACGCGGTCATCCCCCGCATCCTGGAGCTGGAGCCCGGGGCACTCATCGTCACCGGCGATCACAGCACCCCCGCCCGGCTGCGCAGCCATAGCTGGCATCCGGTGCCCACCCTGCTCTGGAGCCCCACCGCCATGCCCGATCAGGTCCAGCGCTTCGGCGAGCGAGCCTGCGCCAGCGGCCACCTGGGCGTCTTCCACGCCACGACCCTCCTCCCCCAGGCCATGGCCCACGCCGGCCGGCTGAAGCGCTTTGGGGCTTAAGGGCTGCCAAACCTGGGCAGATGGATCACGACTTGATTGAACAGGCCGCCAGGCAACTGGCGGCCGCGAATCACACCTTCTGTCTGACCGGCGCAGGGGTGAGCGCGGAGTCCGGCGTGCCCACCTTTCGGGACGCCCGGACGGGCCTCTGGGCGCGCTTCGACCCGGCCCAGTTGGCGTCCCAGGAGGGTTTTGCCACAGATCCGGGACGAGTCTGGCGCTGGTACATGGACCGGTTGGCCATGGCCGAAGCCGCGATCCCAAACCCGGGGCATCGGGCACTGGCCCGGCTGGAACAGC
The DNA here is from genome assembly GCF_006569185.2 of Litorilinea aerophila. Lineage (NCBI taxonomy): Bacteria > Bacillati > Chloroflexota > Caldilineae > Caldilineales > Caldilineaceae > Litorilinea > Litorilinea aerophila. Next base: position 72,477 of record NZ_VIGC02000021.1, read on the forward strand.
TCTTGCCCACTTTTGTCCTCTTTACCCAAAACGTGGACGAGCTCCACGAACGGGCCGGCAGCCAGCGCGTCTACCACCTCCACGGCTGTCTCGCCCGTTTCCGCTGTAACGATTGCGGCCGCCTCCACGAGCTTCAGCCCCAGGAGCGGAAGGCCCCTTTGCCCCCTCGTTGCTCCTGGTGTGGTGGCTGGATCCGCCCTGATGTGGTCTGGTTTGGGGAAAATCTGCCCCCGGCCGTGTTGGACGCAGCCTGGCAGGCCCTGGAGCGGTGTGACGTGATGTTGGTGGTGGGCACCAGCGGCGAGGTCTATCCCGCGGCCCTGTTCCCGCAGGTCGCCAGGGAGGCCGGCGCCCGGGTGATTGAGATCAACACCCAGGCGACGGCCATCACCCCTGTGGCGCATGTTTCCCTGCGGGGAACCAGCGGCCAACTGCTGCCGCGGTTGTGGGAACGGGTGGTCAGCCTCCGCGAGGGGCGCGGATGAGGGAGCGCTCTTTTGCTCCGGGCGCCGGCCAGGTGTAGCGCCCCCGGGTTACGGTGACGATCGTCTTCTGGCCGTCCACCTGGATGGTGACGGGCAGGGGGGGCGACCCAGCCTGGCGACGAATGGCCAGGGTGTAGTTTTCCGGCGTCAGGTCCGGAGGCAGCCGGTAGGTGAAGGTGACCGTGTGACGGCTGCCCGGCAACATGACGAAGTAGCCGGCGAAGAGCTGGGTGTTGTTCTCGCCCCGCTGACTGACCACTGAATCGGTCTCCACGCCTTCCACCTCCAGCAGCTCGCTGCCCGCCGGCACATACAGCCGCACATAGTTGAAATAGCAGCGCCGCAACATGTCGTCGTAGCCCGAGCCATAGCGGGGCGTGTTGTCGCACTGATGCCCCGGCACAGCCAGGGGATGCTCATAGGTGATCACCGCCTGGGCCAGGGGGGGCTCACCCGCCGTTGCAGGCCAGCTGACCGTGTATTGGACTTCCCGGCGAACCACGGCGTCCACTTTGTTGTATCCCATGTTGGTGTCGACCAGGGCTAGGAAATCCCCCTGCGCCGGCGGACGCAGGCCGCCGTCCCAGTCCATGCGGGCCAGCTCGGCCGCCAGGATGGGTTCCTCCACCCAGATCTGGATGGCCCGTTCGTCCAGGGCCGTATACAGGGCGTTGGCCAGCTTCAGGAAATCGAACTGGCCCCGCTGGAGCTTGTCCAGGAAGGCCTGGGCCAACATGGGCATGAAGTCCTTGCGCCGTTCCCACCACTCCCAGAATTGCCCCCCCTGGAGGGTGGCCTCCGATTCCGGCGGCCGATTCCAAAATTCCTTGATCTGATCCACCACATTATCCGCGGTCAGCGGTTCTGCTGCTGCCGGCACCGTCAGGGGCTCCAGCGCGCCCACCAGGAGCTGAACCGCGCGCAGGTCCAGGGTGATCACCCCGTCCACCAGGTTGCCAGTGTCCTGCTGGTAGATGGCCCGGGCCAGTTGGGCCGTGGTGGGCAGGTCGGGCGACCAGTTGGCATCCCGCAGGAAGAGCAGATCAATGCCCATGTAACGCTGCATGGGAGGCGGCGCCCAGGGGTGTTCCACATCGTCCCGACCAATGTCGTAGCTGTCCACAAATTCCAGATGGGTGATGGCGCCATTTTCCAGGCGGAGGGTGCCGATGCCGCTCAGAAAGCCGCCGGTAGCCCGCAGCTCATGGTTGTTCTGCACCAGGATGAGGTAGGTCCGCGCTCCCTGAAATCCCAACATTTGGGGGAGTACCGGGGCCGAGCGCAGGGCTGGCGTGGCCAGTTGTAAGACGGCCTGCAGGTTGCCCAGGGGACCGGCGAGCGCCGGTGGGAAGCTGCCTATGGGCAGTTGATCCAGCCGGGCTTCCACCTGGGCCAGTCGACCGGCCAGGGTCGGATCCTGGTGCGACAGGGCCTCCAGGAGGGCCAGCAGGGCGGCGGCGTCGCCGTGGTCCACCGCCGCGGCCAGCTGGGTCGGCGCGAGGGTCAGCGCGTCCCGGGCCACGGCCAGGAGGTCGATGCCCATGCCCACCAGCTCCGGCCCCGCCGCCAGGGCAGGCCCGTAGCCTGGCAGCGGCCTGGCCATCCGCAGGAGCGGGTAGAAGATATCCAGTTCCTGATCCAACCCGGCCATGACGGTGGACAGGCTGGCCAGTTGGCGCTCCGCCTGCCCCAGCTTCTCGGCTGGGGTCAGGGAACGGGTGCGCAGTGTCTGAAGTTCGACCACATCCTGATAGGCGGCTACGCCGTAGAAGGCCGCGCGCATGCCCTTGTAGGCCACCACCAGCAGCAGGGTCAGCACGAAGAGGCGCAACAACAGGCGGAAGTGAGCGTTCCTCTGGGGGTGGCTTCCGGTCAGGCGCCGGAGGCGAAACCGGAAACGAAACGGAAACAGCGTGGGAGAAGATCTCATGATCTTGGTGCTTTGCATGCCCATGGTCACCATTGATTCACTCTGGCGTAAATATCACGGCGGAAATCGATTCACTCAGCTCGGGACGTCACGTCCCACCACAAGGGTCCCCTGGCTGCCAGCGTATCCTCCGGCACGATGGGAAGGGGTTCGCTGAAATAGATGGCGCGGATTGGCCGGTTGGCCGTCAGCAACGTGTCCCACGACTGCCCCAGGGCGGGCACGTCGGGATATAAATCTTGTAACAATCGACGATACCACGGATATTGGTAAAGGGCATAATTGACCAGGACCACATCCGGGGCGTTTTGGAGCAGTTCGCCGCTGGCCCATGCACCATACCAGAGGGCGAATGTTTCCGCGTCGCCGTTGCTGATCACCAGGCTTTGGGGTGTCAACACCGCCTGAACCTGGTGCAGATAGTAGACGGCCGCCCAGTCCTGGCGAAGGGCCAGCGCCGGCCAGCGTACCCCAGCCAGGGCCACCAGGCCGGCCAGACAAAGGCCCACCAGCCAGCTCGCTGCTCGTCCTGGCAGACGGCGCAGGTATCCCGTCTTTTCCGCCCTATTGTTGACCCAGTCGATGGCCACGGCCAGCCCTCTGGCCAGCCAGATGGCCTCTAGCCAGATGACCGGCAGCAGGTAGATGTCGCTGTCTACGGTGTTGTAGGCCATGGCATAGAGGCTGACCGGCAACATCCAGAGCAGGCCAAAAGTACGTCCCTCTGGCCACCTCTGATCCCACTGGGCCAATCCCACCAGCGCCAGGGCCAGGCCCAGCGGCGTGAACTGGCTGGTCAGGGTGTAGGCCCAGGTGGCCAGCCGCCCCAACAGCCCGGATAGCGGCATATCCAACAGATAGGACCGGTAGGCGGCGCCGCTGACCAGCCACCAAAAGCCGGACCAGTTATCCGCGTACCCCCAGTTGACCGGTGGCGGCCCTCCCGCGGCGCCGGCTGCCAGGGGGATGCGCAGGTAGAGGAGCGCGCCCAACAGGCCACCCATCACCAGCACCTGCAGCGAGACACCGGGCGCCGATTCCCCAGGGCGGAAACGCCACCAGCCATAGAGCGCTGCCGGCAGCAGCAGGAGAAAGGTCAGGTGGTGGGCGACCCCCAGGGCCACCAGGGGGATCAGGTAGCGGGCCCGGTGATGGCCTGTCAGGGTGGCCCACCCCAACAGCGCCATCAGCAGGGCGTGCAGCCCGTAGACCTCGGTAATGACGGCCTGGCTCCACAGCAGCGGGCTAATGGCCCACGCACCTCCGGCCACCCAGGCCAGCCAGCTCCCATCGCTACGTTCGGCCAGCAGCTGACGGACGGTGACCACGGTCACCCCTACACTCAGGCCGGCACAGACGGCGCTCAGGAGATTGCCCAGCCACGCCAGCCCACAGCCCGGGCACAGCCCCTGGCCCAGTGCCAGCCATCCCTGGAGCAGGAGGATGTAGAGGGGATAGCCCGGTGGGTGGGGCACCCCGTTGCTGACCGCCGCGGCCAACAATTCTCCGCCATCGGCGCCGTGATGGGCCCAGGTCAGATCCGGCGCGGCAGCCAGGGCATAAAACAGGACGGCAAGGCCGGTGGGCACCCCAAAGTGTAGCCAAATCTCCGGGGGAAAGCCCCATCGGCCCTGCCGTCCTGTCATCCCGGCGGGAGAAGGCCCCATGCCGGAAGTGGATGGGCCCTCCCACCGGTGGATCTGCCGGGACATGGAGGCTCAGGAACGGCCTGGCTCAAGGCGCAAAGGGCAGGTCGGCCGGGGGCAGGCCGATGGTGAGCGCGGCCGTCACGCTGGGCGCGTTCCGGGCCACGGCGGCAGCCAGGTTGTCAAAGACGCTGCCGTCGGGCAGGTCTGGCGCCACGGTGACGGTGACCGTAGCCGAGGCGCTGGCTCCGGCGGCCAGGCGTGGCCAGGTGATAACGAACGCGTCGGTCCCCTGGGCCGTGGTCTCATGGGTGAGCTGCCCACCCTCCGAGACACTGGCGTCCACAAAGGTGAGCATGGGCGGCAGCTCGTCGCTCAGCTCCACCCGTACCGCGTCCACGTTACTGGTGTTGGTGACCGTCAACTGGAGCGTCAGGGTCTGCCCCTGCCAGACGAACGCCGGGGACTGGCTCATGGTCAGGGCCAGGGCCGCGGTTTGGGGGGTGGGCGTCGCGGCCGGCGTCGCCACAGCCACCGGCTGCGCCTCCCCGAAGAGCGGCAGCAGATCCATGGACTGGCTGCGGTCAAACAGGGGCTCGACCAGTTGAGCACTGACCCACCCTTCCTGGTCGGTGCCTGTCACGCAGCAGATGTACCACCAACTGCTGTCTGTGTTGCGGGCGAGGACCGTCAGTTCGTCATTCAGCCGCACCTGGCCCAGGATGGGATGATTGGTGCCCGGGCCGGCGCGCACGTTCAGGAGCGTCACCGTGACGCGGGCCTTCAGGGCTTCCGCTTGGGTCGGTGCAAACAGCTCAGACAGATCATTTTCGCCGGCGGGTTCTTCATCGGCCGGCTGGGACGGTGCCGGCGCCTGCTCTTCCTCGTCGTCCTCATCGGGCTGGGAGGGGCGGGGCGTGGCGGTGGGCACCGGCTCGCCGGACAGGGTGGGCGTGGGGCGAGGGACCGTCTGATTCAGGGGGGCGGCCACGGGTGCAGCCCAGGCCGGCGTGCCCACAATCAGGACCAGGATGGCCAGGCCGGCGACGGTCAACACCAGCCAATGGCGGCCCAGGCGGCGGACCAGGTTCCCCTTCTGCACTGCGTTCTTCTGGTGGACTTGCATGGGTCTTGCGCCTCCATACGGTTCGAATCATCTGGGTTTCACCCGTGACTGCGCGGATGAATTTCTGTCAGTAGGCACCGTTGCCGCGCCAGATGGCCGGAAAGGTGCGGAAGATGATGACAAAATCGCGCAACAGGCTGTAGTTGTCGATGTATTCCAGTTCCAGTTCCAGTCGTTCACTCAAGGTGAGGTCGCCCCGGCCGTTGATCTGCATGGGGCCGGTCATGCCCGGTTTCACGGCCAGCCGGCGCCGGAACCGGTCGTCGTAGAGGGCCACGATGCGGGCCTCCTCGGGCCGGGGCCCCACCAGGCTCATGTCGCCGATGAGGACATTGTAGAATTGGGGCGTTTCATCCAGACTGGTGCGGCGCAGGATGCGCCCCACCCGAGTCACCCGGGGGTCGTTGGCCAGCTTGAAGACCGGTTCCCGCAGTTGGTTCAGGTCCACCAGCTTTTCCAGCTGCTGGTCGGCATCCTGGACCATGCTGCGCAGTTTGAACATGCGGAAGGGCCGACCGTTCTCACCGATGCGAGTCTGGCAGTAGAAGACCGGCCCCGGCGAATCCAGCTTGATGGCCAGGGCAGCGATGGCCACCAGGGGAATGGAGAAGGCCAGGCCGATCAGCGCCCCCACGATGTCAATGATGCGCTTGCACAGCCGCTTCCAGCCCGGGATGACCGGCTGCCGGGCGCCGGGAACCGTGCCGGCGAAATGGATGGTGCCCAGCAGGTAGCCGGCACCCAGGGCCACAGCCCGGGTGACCAGCATGGGGATCCCCACCAGGGCCAGGAGCCAGGAGTGGCGGGCCAGCTTGGCCAGAAAGGGCAGGGCCGTGGCCAGAAACAGCAGCGCCACCAGAACCAGCGCCCCGCCAAACCAGCGCAGGGGCGGCCAGGCCAGGCCCAAGAGGGCCAGGGGCAGGCAGGCCAGAAAGAGGCCCGCCAGCACAATCTGGATCTTGAGCACCTGGGGCGTGTGGCTGTCCTGGACCATCCGCTCCGGATGCCATCGGGTTAGCAGCGCCTTCCAGAAGCCAATAAAATACTTGCGGCGTGCATACTCCCCCAGGTCGCTGTCGTGGAGATGGCGGACCCGGGCCCGGGGTTCAAAAACCAGCCGGTATCCCTTTTGGGCCAGGCGAAAGCTGAATTCCTGGTCCTCGACGCTGGCAGTGGTGAAGATGGGGTCGAAGCCGCCGTTCTCCAGGAAGATCTCTCGCCGGTAGCCGGCCGAGTAGGTGTCGATGAAGTCGATCTGGGCCAGACCCCGCATGCGGTCGTAGCGGTCCTCGTATTCGGCCTGGACGAAGCGGGGCACCAGCCCCCGCTGATCGGTGAGATACGCGCCTTTGACGCCCACTACCTCCGGATCCTCAAAGGCGGCCAGCATGGTTTCCACCCAGTCGGGCATGGGCGCGCAGTCGGCATCGGTGAAGAGCAGGATGGGCGCCTGGGCCATCCGGGCTCCGTGATTTCGGGCGGCCGCCGGCCCGGCGTTCTCCTGGCGGAGCAGGCGGATGGGGCGACCGGGGTGGCGGGCCATCCACTCGTTCACCTGCTCTGCTGTGTCATCCCTGGAGCCGTCATCCACGACGATGATCTCGTAGCGGTCGGGCGGTATCGTCTGGGCGGCCAGGGCATCCAGACAGCGGGTGATCACCGATGCGCCGTTGTAGACCGGCACAATGATCGAACAGCGAAGGGAACAGCCCTCCGGGGCAGGAATCGAACCAACGGGTTGCTGCATAGGTGACTTGCCACTCTACTCCTGAAGGACACCGACGAAGGAAGCCACCACGAAGATTCGATGGGTGGTGGTGAAATCAGGCCAGCCGGTCATCAGGGTGAGGCGCGGGCTGTCGCTGGCGGCAAAGTAGGCCGCTGCCTGCTGGGCCTCTTCCGGGGTGGCCCCGGTGATGGGGATGGGCTCCGAGACTTCCTCCACTCGATAGGCAAAGGTGATGCCGTCCGCGTCGGTCACCAGGATCTCCTGGCCGACAGCCACATTGCCCAGGGCCAGGGGGGCGAAGACGGGCTGTTCCCCGTTCTGGACACCGACGATGATGGTGTTGCCGGCCGCGCCGGCCGGCGCACTGTTGATGGCCCAGCCAGCCGCATCCGTGGGCACATCCCACTGGGTTACCCGCCCCTGCGCAGTACGGACAACCTTCCAGCCCATGGGGACTACCGACACATCCAGCCCGATTTCCGGGATGCGCAGGCGGACCGGGGGCGCTGCCTGTTCTGGCGCCAGGGGATCCACCGGGGCGAGCCCCTGGGTCGGCGTGGGCGTGGCAGTGACGACGGCGGTCGGGGCGGCTGCCTCCGGGGTGACCGGCTGACAGGCACCGACCAGCAGGACCACGAGGATGAGGCAGGCACTCCAGAGGGTGCGCTGCCGGGTCAGGCGTTTTACTCTCGACATGAAGATACCTCGGTCACTCCTGTCTGACATGAATCCTTGCTCGAAAAACATTCTTACAACATGACCCGCACACAACATAAGGCATTCTAGCGAACGGCTGGGGTTTCGGCAAATGGAGCTGATTCATCCCTGGCAGGAATCCAGGATTCTGCCAGAACAGCTGTGTTATAATAATCCGGTAAATTCCGGCAGAAATTCGTCGATAGTTTCCACCGGAGGGAGTGCGCCCAGAGGGCACCCGGAATTTCTGCCGTGGTATGTACGCCAGACTGTACTGCTGTCGGTTTCCATAGTCTGAATACGCCAGAGACCACCCATTTGATACGATCGGGATGTGCGACGGCACGGCGGCGTCAAACTTCTGCTGGGATCTACCACTGTGACCGGCTTACCCCTTCACCAATCGCCCAGGAGGCTTGCATGGCCAATCAGATTTATGCGCTCTTAGTCGGTATTGACCGATATGCCAATCCCAGCCAGGCGCCCCACCTGCGGGGATGTGTCGCAGATGTGGAGGGCACGTACAGCCTGCTGGTGCAACAGTTCGGTGTGCCGGAGGCGCATATCCGCCTGCTCACGGCCCGGATGGACGGGCGTGAGCCCCCGGAACGACTGGCCACCCGGGAGAATATCATCCAGGGTTGGCGCACCCATCTGAGCCAGGCCGGCCCCGGCGATCACGCCTTTTTCCACTACAGCGGCCACGGCTCCCAGGCCCGCAGCATCGACCCCAATGAACCGGATGGCTACGACGAAACCCTGGTCGCCCACGACAGCCGCACCCCGGGCGTCTACGACATCATCGACAAGGAACTGGCGGCCCTGATCCGGGAGGTGGAGCAGCGGGGCGCCCAGGTCACCGTCTTCCTGGACTGCTGCCATTCGGGCAGCGGGACCCGCCTGGCGCCGTCCGAGTCGGCCCCCCGGGTGCGCCAGTGCCCGCCGGACCTGCGAGAACGGCCCTTCGAAACCCTGCTCCCCGGGCTGACCCCTGGCAGCGGTACCCGAGGCACCCGGTCGCCCAGCGGGTGGGTGCCCCTGGGCAATCACCTCTTGTTGGCCGGTTGCCGGGACGAAGAGCTCAGCCACGAGTACCAGGTACCCACCACCGGCCAGTGGCAGGGGGTCACCAGCTACTTCTTCCACAACGCCCTGGCCAACCTCCATCCGGACATGACCTGGGCCGACCTGCATGACCGGGTGCAGACCCAGGTGCGGGCCATCTATCCGTCCCAGTCGCCGCAACTGGAGGGGCCAGGCCACCTCACTATCTTTGGCGGCCTGGGGCGGGTGGTGGAGCGTTATCTGTTGGTGACCCAGGTGGAGGGCACGGACTACATCCAGGTGAACGGAGGGGCGGCCGTGGGGCTCACGCCCGGCAGCCGGCTGGCCATCTATCCACCGGCCAGCACCCTGGAGGGGGAACCCCTGGCGACTGCCCTGGTGGAAGAGGTCAAGGTCGCCCACGCCTGGGCCCGGCTGGATCGGGCTGTGCCGGTGGAGCCGGCCAGTCGGGTTCGCGTCACAGCCTGGGGTCCCGGCGAGGCAAGCTACATCGTGGGGGTGGATGCGGAGCCAGTGCGCCAGGCCATCGCCACCCTGGCCGACGGTCAGCCTTCTCCCTTCTTACAGGTGGTCTCCCGGAACGCTTCCGGACCGGCGCCGGAGGTCCAGGTGGTCTCCCGGGAGGGGCGCTACTGGATCCTGGACCCGGCAGGTGCCCCCCTGGTTCGGACGGCTTTCCCTGTCACCCCTGAAGGTGCCCGCCAGGTCGCCGCTGCCCTGGAACACCTGGCCATCTACCGGAACGTGCGCTTCCTGCACAATCCGGCTGCCCATTCGGCCCTGGCCGGTGCCGTCCAGGTGGATGCCGTCACCTTCACCCAGTTGGGCCGCAACTACCGCCCGGTGGATCCGGCCCCCATCCGCGGCGAGGGCCACGAGGCGGTCATCCGCTCCGGCCAGAACCTGCTCCTGACCGTCACCAACCGTTCCCCCGAGACCCTCTACCTGGCGGTCCTGGAGCTGACGCCGGATTTCGCCATTCGGCGCCTCTATCCGCCGACGCGTCCCCACCAGACGGTGGCCGCCGGCAAGGCGGTACCCATCCCCCTGCGGCTCACCCTGGACGATCCCCAGCAGGAGAAGGCGGTGACCATCTACAAGGTGCTTGCCACCCGGGAGCCCACCTCCTTCGACGTCCTGCAGATGGGCGGCCTGCAGGAACCGGATACCCGCGGCGGAACTCGTGCCGCGGGGAACACGGCCCTGGCCCGGCTGCTCAACCGGATGCGGCACGACGGCACCCGGGCCTCGGAGCTGCTCCTGGATGACACCGACGACAGTTGGACCACGGCCCAACTGGAGGTGACGGTCCTCTCCGCTGCCCAGTCCCGCGCCCTGCCCCCGGGGCAGACCCGCATCACTGTGGCGGAGGCCCGGGAGTTGGTGCTGGAGAAGCCGGCCGGCCTGGAGGGCACCCTCTGGATCAGCAGCCTGGAGCAGGCGACCCGGGGCCTGGAAGGCAAAACCGGTCTCCAGTTGCCCCCCGGCCTGGCCAATCCGTCCGCCGCGGCCTTTTTCCGGCCGGTGACCCTGGGGGATGGCACCCGGGCCACCGATCCATCCCCGGCCGTGCTGGCCATCGCCGCGGAGAGCGCCGGGCTGGCCCAGGTTTCGCCGGAGCATCCCCTTCGTCTGGAGTTGACGGTGGACGACGAGCCCGGCCTGGCCGGCCTGGTGCCGGTGGCCTTCGATGGTGAGTTTTATTTCCTGGCCGGCCGACCCGCCGCCGTCCAGAGCCGGTCTGCCTCCAGCGGACAGCGGCGCCTGGCGGTCACGGTGGAGCAGCTTCCGCCCCCGGTGGAAGAAGAGGCGGATACTCGCGACCTCAAGCGCACGGCCCGGCTGTTCCTCTACAAGATTTTCGCCGGGGATCTGCCCGCGGATGCCGGGCTCCGTCGGGCCACCCTGGAGCAGGAGCAGGCCCGTTTCGACCCGATCCGGGGCGACGAATTGAGCCAGGCCCGCCGGGTGGCCCTCATGCTCCACGGCTTCACCGGCGATTCCCGCTGGCTGGTGGAGAAGGTCTGGCGTTGGGTGCAGAACAACGGGAACTACGACCTCTGCCTCACCTATGACTACGAGAGTTTTGGCACGGGCATCCGCCGTAACGGCGAGTTGTTGGCCCAGGCCCTGACGGGGCTGGGCTTTGGGCCGGACGATGGCGTCCACCTGGACATCTACGCCCACAGCATGGGCACCCAGGTAGCCCGGGCGCTGGTGGAGCTTTACGGAGGCGCGGCCTACGTGGATCGGGTGTTCATGGGCGGGCCGCCCAACGCGGGTTCCCCCCTGGCCCGGGCCCGGGTGCTGCTGCCCTGGCTGGGCAACATCCTGGTCAACCTGGCCGGCTCTGTGCCACCCGCACTCATCGCCCACTGGCTGTTGGGCCGGCTGAGCGAATCAGCCCAGGGCCTCCTGGATCTGGAGCCCGATTCGGACTTCTATCGGGCCCTCAATGACCCTGCGCGGCCGCCCACATCGGTGCCCTACTTCGTCCAGATCGGCGACAATTCGGCCTCCTTCCAGGACTGGCGCAAGTTTTCCAGCAAGGTCATGAAGGGGGTGGATGTGGCCCTGGATCTCTTCTTTCAGGACGACAACGACCTGTTGGTTTCCCTGGCCAGTGCCCGTGCCCTGGCAGACCGCTGGCCCAACTACCAGGAGGCAGTCCTGGGCATCAACCATTTCCAATATTTCTATTCGCCGGAAGGGCAACGGGTCCTGGCCCGCTGGCTGAGCTGAACCGGGGAAAGTGACTCCTGTTTTTGCTCCTGGCTGGTGGATTCTGTACAATGGTGGGCGGGAAGGCATGTGTCCCGGTGGATGCCCTGGTCTTCAAAATCAGTGGCAGGCGGCGCAGAGCCGGCTGCGGTGGGTTCGACTCCCACGCCTTCCCGCTTTGAATTTATGGCTGGCTCCCCTGCAAAAAGGGTGTTTTCACCGCGGAGACGCAGAGGAGGCAGCTGAAGTCCAGAGGGAGCTCAGAGAAAACCCGGCGTGCTCTGCGCCTCTGGGGTCTTTGTGTGGTCGAGTCATGGCTCGAATCGAAATTGCGCAGCGAACGTCGGTGACTGTGAAACGGTGAGTGCTGGATGGAAATTCCCCTTTTTCAGGAAGATGAGTCGCTCCGCTTCGAGCGGATGGTGCTCTATCCCTATCCCGATCTGACCCGGATCTGGACCCGGATCTGGCTGACCGCCGTGCCGGATCAGCATCCCAACGTGGAGGTACGGGTCCTCAACCCGGATGGCACCGAGAACAACAGCGTCTTCTTCCTCTCCCGCACCGAGCAGCGTATCGAGACCACCCTCCACATGCGCAACCCGGTGCCGGGGGCCACATACCGGGTGGTGGCGGAACTGACCCTGGGCCTTTCTCAACCGCCGGAGCTGATCGACCGTCGGGAGTTCGACCTGGTGCTGGAATTTCGGGATCCAGAAAAGGGAGAGGCCGGCTTCGGTTTCGGCGTGGACTGGGATGAACTACGGCAGCGCGCCCAGAGATAGGCAGGCGCATCCATGAGTCAGGTCAAGAAAATCGGCCTCCTGGTGGGCAGCGAATGGAGCTTTCCGCCGGCATTTTTGGAAGAGGTGAACAGCCGGGAGACCGATGTGGTGGCCGAGTTCGTCCTGCTGGGTGGCATCCGCATGGACGCAGCCTGCGAGTTCGCCGTCCTCATTGACCGTATCAGCCACGAAGTGCCCTACTACCGCACCTACCTCAAACACGCCATGCTTCAGGGCGCGTACGTGATCAACAACCCCTTCTGGTGGAGTGCGGATGACAAATTCTTCCAGGCCAGCCTGGCCCATGCCCTGGGCGTGACCATCCCCAGGACGGTGCTCTTGCCCATGAAGGCATATCCCGCCGGGGTGACGGGCGAGAGCCTGCGTAACCTGGCCTACCCCCTGAACTGGCAGGAGATCGTGTCCTATGTGGGCCTGCCTGCCGTGTTGAAGGATGTGCAGGGGGGGCTGACCCGCATGTACCGGGTCGACAGCCTGGAGGAGCTGATCCAGGCCTACGACCGAACGGGCCAGGCCTGCATGATGGTGCAGCAGTACATCACGGATGCCGACTATGTGCGCTGTCTCTGTATCGGTCCCGAAGAGGTGTTGCCCCTGCGCTATGATCCCGAAGCCCGCACCTACCTCACCGACGCGTCCCCCTTACCAGCCGAGCAGGAAGCGCAACTCCGATCCATCGCCCACCGCTTGAACCAGGCCCTGGGCTACGACGTCAACTGTGTAGAATTTGCCATTCAGGACGGCCAGCCCTACGTGGTGGACTTCATGAACCCCGCGCCGGACCTGGGTATCAACCACCTGACGCCCTCCTACTTCCACCGGGCGGTGAAGGCCCTGGCCGACTTCGCCATCGCCATGGCCCAGACCCCCACCCCCCAACCGCGAGAGTTCCGCTGGTCCGCATTGTTGGGCTGATGAACCTACGAGCAAGGCCATGTCAACCACCGTGTACACTGTCCATCCTCGATATCGACTGTGGGCCGTCGGCGCATTCCTGCTGGCCGGCCTCTACGCCTGGGAGCTGCGCCGCGGGTTCGATCTGGCCATCCTCTTTTTCTTCCTGATCGCCCTGGCCGTCCTGGCCTGGGCATTGCGCGCCTTGTTGAGTCGGGTGCAGGTGGAGGATGGCGGCGTAACCCTGCGCCCTCCCTTGGCGACGCCCACGTCGGTGGAGTATCGGCAACTGATCAGCGTCAGTCAGGACGGCCGCTGGAATCGCTCCATCACCCTCATCTACCACCCGCGGTTGGAAAACGGCCTGCTGGACCTGGAGCAGGCCCGCACCCTGGCGCTGCCCAGCCTGGTCAACCAGGAGGAGTTGTTGGCCACCCTGATGGCCCGGATGCCCCAATGATCCCGTTTGCACCGGAGTTGACCATCCGCCCTGTGGATGCGGGCGACGTGGAGCGGCTGTTGCCCCTGTTGGCGTCCCACCTGGCCCAGACTCCCTATTGTACCGCCCTGGAGGCTGCCACGGTGGTGGAGCAGATCCTGGCGCCCGATCCTCCCACCGTTTTCCCCGTACGCTGGCTCCAGCGGAGCCAACTGGGCGCATGGCGGGCTCGCCAGCTGGTCGGCTTTGTGGATGTGGCTGTGGGCCACGACAGCGAGAGCCTGGCCCGCTCCGAATATCGACCGTTGGGGCTCCTTCGCTTCATGGCCCTGCCCCAGGATCCATCCCTGGCCACCGAGGTAGCTGCTGCCCTGTTGGAGGCTGCCGAGCACTTCTGGCGCACCCAGGGGGTGGGCTATGTCAGGGCCTTCCACATTAGCACGGGGTATCCGGTTTTCCAGGTCGGGGCCGGTATCCTCCCGGGGAACTGGCATCACCATATGCGGGCCCTGACGGCAGCGGGTTTCCAACTCTGTGAACGATATTACTGCCTCTACCGCCCCCTGGCTCGCCCCCTGGAAGAGGTCACGCCCCTGGCCCTCCTCAGCCTGGTCTACCAGGGCAATGCCCGGGACCGCACCTATCAGGTATATCGGCGGACCGACTGGGTGGGCCGGGCCCGCATGGTTCGGGCCGTGGTGGATGAGCCCCGGGGCGGCTCCATGTCGGTGGCCTACGTGGCGGACCTGTATGTTGACGCCCCGTGGCGACAGCAGGATATCGGCAAATGGCTGCTTCGCCGCCTCATCAACGACGCCACCCTGCAAGGGTATGTGCAGATGGTCGTCCACCTGGCCCATGGCTGGCATGCGGCCATGAACCTCTTCATCCAGCAAGGTTTCCAGGAATTGGACTATCGCGGGTACACTTTGGAAAAGGTGCTGACACGGTAAAGGTGCTGACACGGTAAAGGTGCTGACACGGTAGGCGTATCGCTCCAGCCAGAACGGAGGCTGCTTCGATTGCATGTTCTGTTTGTTACCGGCGAATATCCACCCATGGCGGGCGGCGTGGGCGCCTATACGGCCGCCCTGGCCCACGCTTTGGAGACGCTGGGGCTTCAGGTGAGCGTGATGACCTCTCGCCAGGCTCGTCCCTCGCCGCCAGGAGAAGGTGTGGCGGTCTATCCCTCTGTCCGCCGCTGGGATTGGCGTATCTGGCCCGGCATCGCGCGTCGGGCCAGGGAAGTGGGCGCGGACTGGATCCACGTCCAGTATCAGACGGGCGCCTATGGCATGCACCCGGCCGTCAACTTCGCCCCCCGCTGGTGGCAGCGCGCCGGCCTGCGGGTGGCGTGGACATACCACGACCTCCTGGTGCCGTACCTCTTCCCCAAGGCAGGTGCCCGCCTGCGACGCTGGGTGACCGAGTGGCCGGCCCGGACCAGTGACCTGGTGGTGGTGACCAACGAGGGAGACCGCATCCGCCTGGCCGGGCGAATCCACCCCCGGCGCCTGGCTCGCATCCCCATCGGGAGCAACATCCCCACCCATCCCATCACAGAGGAGGCCCGCCGGGCGCGCCGCGAGTCCTATGGCTACCATGAGGAAACCCTGGTGGTTGGCTATTTCGGTTTTCTCAACCGCAGCAAGGGAGGGCTCACCCTGGTGCGGGCCCTCCATGCCCTGGCCCAGCGGCACCCCGACGTACGCCTGCTGATGATCGGCGAGCGGGTCGGCGCCAGCGACCCCACCAACTATGCCTATCTCCAGGAGGTGGAAGCCCTCATCCGGGAGCTGGACCTGGCTGAGCGGGTTCACTGGACCGGCCACCAGCCCGATGGGGAGGTCAGCGCCGATCTGGCTGCCTGTGATGTGTTGCTCATGCCCTATGAGGACGGCGCCAGCCTGCGCCGGGGGACCCTGATGGCCGGGCTGGCCCACGGCTGTGCCATCGTGACCACCACGCCCCAGGATCCGCTCCCGGAGCTGGTCGATGGCCGGGATCTGATCTACGTGCCCCCTGGGGATCCGGAGGCGGCTGCAGCAGCTGTGTTGCAACTGGCTGCCCAGCCCACCTGGGCTCAGAACCTGCGGGCCAACGCCCGGGCCAGAAGCGACCTGTTCCGTTGGGAGGCTATTGCCGCTGAGCATGTCCGTCTTTATCAAAGCTAGAGAGACCTTTTGCGACTGATGACCGCCACTTCGCCGCGCCCAGCCAGGTTGTTTCGGCCGGCTCTGATCGTTTTCCTGCTGCTGGCTTTTGGCCTGCGCGCCTATCATCTGGACTTCCAGAGCCTTTGGAGCGATGAGGGAATCAGTCTGTTGCGCAGCAGCCAGCCGCTGGGGGCCATGTGGCAGGCCATGCCGGTGGAGCACGTTCCCGGCTATTTCACGTTGCTCCACTTCTGGATCGGATTGACCGGTGAGAGCGACTATGCCCTTCGCTTCTTCTCCCTCTGGCCCAGCGTCCTGGCGCTGGCCCTGACCTATCTCCTGGCAGCGGATCTGGCCAGCGCCCGCATCGGCCTGATCGCCGTGGCCCTGCTGGCCACCAACGGGTTTCAGGTCTGGTATGGCCAGGAGGCACGGATGTACAGCTGGCTGCTGGCCGGCGGACTGCTTTCCACCTGGCTCTTCTGGCGCCTGCTGTTTCAGGAGCGAACGGGTCGACGGACCGGTCTGGCAGTGGCCTATGCCCTGGCCACTGCGGCGACAGTCTATTTTCACTATTTTGGCTTCCTGATACCCATGGCCCATGCCGTGGTGGCTGGTGGGTGGCTGGTCGTGGAGCGCCGTTGGCGTGGGATCCTCCCCTGGATGATGGGCGGGCTGTTGGCCTTTCTGCTGTTTCTTCCCTGGCTGTCCCGGGCCTGGCAGGTCTTGCACTTCACCGGCTGGCGAGAGCCGCTGGATCCCATGAATGTCCCGTGGATGATGTGGACGGCCTACACGGTGGGCGATACCATGCCGGCGCCTCTGGTGAGCTACCTCCCCTGGCTTTACCTGGTCCTGGCCGTTGTGGGCATTGGGGTATGGATGCATCAGCGCCGGGCGGCCGGCTGGTTTCTGCTGGCCATGGTGGCCGTTCCTGTCCTGGCCATCCTGGCCCTGGTGCTGCGCAATCCCGATTTTCATGTGCGCTACACCATCTTTCTCAGCAGCGTGGCCATTTTGCTGGCCAGCGGAGGTGTGGAGGGGTTTCACCTGGCCAGCGGCCAGCGCTGGTGGGGCCGGGGGCTTTCCTGGCTGGTGGCGGGCAGCCTGATCGCCGCCAATGGGGTGGCCCTCCAGCGGCTTTACTACGACACCTCTCTCCACAAGCCCGATTTCCGTTCTGCGGCCCGGTATATCGAAGCCCATGAGAGGCCCGGCGACGTGATCCTGGTGGATGGGCCGAACCCGGACATCATCTTCGCCCACTACTACCGGGGAGCGGCCCCGGTCTACGACCTGCGCTTCCTGGAAGAGGCCAATTTTGAAGAGGTGGATCGGGCCCTGACGGACATAACGGCCGGCATGGAGCGAGCCTGGGAGCTGCTTCTTTTTCGCCAGCCAGGACCCATCCAGATGTGGCTGGCCACCCGGGGATGGGCGGCCGCGCCCACCTATCACAACGACATCCGCGTCTCCCTTTATGGGCTGCCGGGAACCGCCATGGAGCGCCGGACCTTGAACCTCCCCTTTGGTTCAGAGCTGGAATTGGCCGAGGTGGAGGTGAGCGCCACTTCGTTGAAGCCGGGCGACATGCTCCGGATTTCGACCCACTGGCGGGTGTTGGCCCAGGCGCCCAACTACAAGTTCAGCCTGCGCCTGGCTGACCCTACTGGCCAGCCCCTGGCCAACTGGGACTATGTGCCCCAGAACTGGTTCGCCCCGACCCATGTCTGGGTGGTGGGCAGCATGGCCACGGACCAGCATGCCCTGATCGTGCCGGCTGAGCTGGCACCGGGCCGCTATCAGGTCACCCTGCGCCTGTACGACCCGGCTAGCGGCGCAGCCGTCTCGACGCCGGCCGGTCAGGACGTCCTGTTGGCAGAAGTCGAGGTGTCCCGTTGAGCGACAAGATAATGGATCGCGCTGCTGTCTCTCTACGCAACTCCGGGGAGCGCCCGGTTCACCTGCGCCGGGGCCTGCTGCTGGCCCTGATCCTCCTGGCCTTCGCCCGCCTCTGCTGGCACCTGGATGCCCATAACCTCTGGTGGGACGAAAGCCTGAGCCTCCAGCGAGCCGAGTCCGGCTGGCTGGCCCTCCTGCAAGGGCATCTGGTGATGCGGGATGGCATCTCGGAGCTCCTGACCATCGACCAGCATCCCTTTTTCTACTTTGTGCTCCAGGGGTTGCTGCTGCGTGGGGCCGGCATCGAAGAATTCGTCCTGCGTTTCCCCTCGGTGATGGCCGCCACCCTGCTGGTGCCCGTCCTTTGGGCGCTGGGCAGACGTCTGGTGGCCCGGGGGGTGCTGGCTGCGGGCTCGGCCGAGTGGGCAGCCCTGTTGGCAGCGTTGAACCCCTTCTTCCTTTGGTACGGTCAGGAGGCCCGGCCCTATGCCCTCTGGGCCATGCTGGCGGTGTTGAGCACCTATCTCCTGCTGCGGGTGACCGAGGAGGGAGCTCCATCCCGGCCCTGGCTGGTGGGCTACCTGGTCACCCTGCTGGCCTTCCTGACCACCCACTACTACGCAGCCCTTCTCCTGCCCGTTCACGCCCTTCTCTGTTTCGGGTGGCTCCGCCGCCGGGCGCCCCAATGGGCGTGGGTGGCGGCTTTCGGCCTGCTGGCTGTGGGTGGGGTTGTGGCCGGCGCAGGCGCCTGGCTGATTTTGAAACAGGGCGGCGGCGAGAACTTTCGCTTCGTTCCCCTGCGCATCATGCTGCCGGACCTGCTCAACGCCTTCAGCATGGGCCTCAGCGTGGACATCGACCAGGTCTGGTGGCTGGACCTGGTCTTCGGCGCTCTAGCCCTGGTGGGTATCGGATGGGGGCTGCGCAGCCGGAAAAGCATGGCCGCAGGGGGCTGGCTGCTGCCCACCTTCCTGGGTGTCCCCATTCTCCTTTTGCTGGCCGTCAGCCGGGTTCAGCCGGCCTACATGAACGCCCGCCATCTGAGCCTGTTGAGCGGCGCGTTTGTCCTGCTGGTGGCGGCGGGCCTGGCCGCAGTGGCACAGCGGCAACGTTGGGCCGCGGCCGGTCTGGCCCTCCTGCTGGTGGCGGGGGTCGGCTACAGCACGGCCAACTACTTCACCCGCCCCGAGTACGGCAAAGATGACTACACCGGCGCCGGCCACTACCTGGCCGAGCGCCTCCTGCCCGGCGATCTCTTGCTCCTCAACCCGCCCTTTTCCTGGCGCATCTTCGATTACTACCTGCCGGTGGATCTGGTGGAACAGGGGGCACGGGAGGGCAAGGGGACCGCTGTCTACGGCGTGCCCTTCCTCCATCAGGGGTGGGAGGAGATCGAAGCGGGGCTGGAGCGGCTGCGGGGCCAGTACCGGCGCATCTGGCTGGTCACCTCCGGCACCCATCCCTACCTGGACCCGGAACGCAGGGTCAAGGCCTGGCTGGAGCAGAACACGGTGCGCCTGAAGAAGGAGAGCTTCTACAGCCCCACCTCGTTTCTAGACGTGGAGCTGTTCCTCACCCAGGTGCCCGTCTTCACTCGCGTGCCGGCAGATATGGAACACCCGGCCGACGTGGTCTTCGGCGATCAGATTCGGCTGGTGGGCTACAGCGTCGGGCAGCGGCTGGCAGCCGGCAGTGCCCTGCCGGTCACCCTCTACTGGCAGACCGAACAGCCGACCGATGTCCACTACAAGTACATCCTGCGCCTGCTCCAGCCCGCCCAGGACGGCGAACCCCAGGTGCTGGCCACCACCGAGCGGGAACCCTACGACGGCGTGATTCCCACCATCTACTGGAAGCCCGGCGAGATCATCATGGAGTACAGCGAGTTGCCGCCTGCGCCGCTGGCCGACGATGGCCGTTACCTGCTCGCGCTCCAGATGTACCACGCCGAAACCCTGGAGAAGTTGCCCATCACCCAGGCGCCCGCCGACGCCCAGATCGATGCCGATGGCGTGACCCTGCTGCTGCCCTACACCCCGGCCCACTGACCCGACCATGGACGAGAGGATCGCCCGCATTCCATCTCCACCCGTCAACAGCGGACGACAGCGCTGGCCGACTCGCTTCCCGGGGACACCCCGGACCTGGGCCGCGGCTGTGTTGGCCGTCTATTTCCTGCTGGGGATCTGGTTCAGCCTGGCCGTGCCGCCCTTCGAGACGCCGGACGAAATTTACCACTATGCCTTTGCTCGTCACCTGGCCCAGGGAAACGGTCTACCCGTCCAGGCAGCCGAGCCCACCGGCCCCTGGGAGCAAGAGGGCAGCCAGGCCCCGCTTTACTACCTGATTGTCGGGCGGCTGACCGCCGGCATCGACCAGCAGGACTGGGGAGACCTCAACGTGGTCAATCCCCGGGCCAACATCGGCGACCCCCTCTACCCCGGCAACAAAAATGTCATGCTGTACAGCGCCGCGCCGCGCCCCCTCCAGGGGGTCAACCTGGCCCTCCACGTGGGACGCTGGTTCTCCCTGCTGCTGGGGGGGATCACCCTCTGGCTGATCTACCGCACGGCCTGCCTGGCCTTTTCAGAAAGCTCCTGGCTTCCCGTGGCGGCCATGGCCCTGGTGGCCAGCATCCCACAGTTCATCTTCATCAGCGCGTCCTTCTCCAACGACAGCCTGATCGTGGCCACCAGCACCGCCGTCCTCTACTGGCTGGCCCGCCTGTTGCAGCGGGACGATGCCCGACCCATTCGCCTCTGGGAGTGGGCGGTGTTGGGGATCTTGCTGGGGCTGGCTGCCTTGAGCAAGCTCCAGGGGGTAGGGCTGCTGGGCCTGGCAGCGGTCACCGTGCTGGGGCTGGCCTGGTGGCGTCGGGATGCACGCCTGGTGTGGCAGGCAGCCGCGCCGGTGGCGCTGCCGGTGCTCCTCATCGCCGGGTGGTGGTACTGGCGCAACTACGTCCTCTACGGCGACTGGACGGGCGTCCGCTATCTCATCGCCATCAACGGCTTGCGCACCGAACCGCTGAGCTGGGTGGATTTTTGGGACGAGTTTCGGGGGCTGCGCTATTCGTTCTGGGGGCTCTTTGGCTGGTTCAACATTCTGTTCCCTCCCTGGATTTACCGGGTGCTGGATGGCGTGACCCTCCTGGCTGTGGCCGGCTGGCTGCTGGGCGGAGTGCCGACCCCGGGACGCACCGGCCGGCGCATCGTCGGGCTTTTGGCCCTGTGGCTGGCCCTGGTGTGGGTGTTGTGGCTGGCCTGGACCTGGCGGGCCACGGGGAGCCAGGGGCGGCTGCTCTTTCCGGCCCTCTCGGCCATGGGCATCCTGGGGGGGATGGGGCTGGCGGGCTGGCGGCGGCTGTTGCCGGCCCGGTCCCATGGGCCGCTGTTGGCTGCCCTGCCCCTCTTCCTGCTGGCCTGTAGCCTCTATGCCGTCTCGGTGCTGGTGCCGTCCAGCTACCGGGCACCGGGTCCGGTCGCCCAGGTACCGCCTTCAGCCCAGCCGGTGGGCATCGTCTACGGGCGGGAGGACCGCTTCGAGCTCCTGGCCCTGGAGCTTCCCCAGCGACGTTATCGCCCCGGCGACGGGGTTCCCGTGACCCTCTACCTGCGCGCGTTGACTCGCCCCCGGGCGGACTATCAGCTTTTCGTCCAGCTGCTGGATGAAACAGGGAAGGAAGTGGGCAACCTGACCTCCCACCCCGGCTGGGGGCGGAATCCCACCAGCCTGTGGGAACCCGGTGCCATCTATGTGGACCGCTACCGGGTGCCCATCAGTCGGCCTATCGACCCGTGGGCGCCCCTGCTGGCCCGGGTGTACGTTGGTTTTGTGGACCCGGCCACCGAGGAGCGGGGTCGCCTGCCGGTGCCGGCCTACAACGCCGGTGGCGAGGAGATCGTGCCTTTTGTGGCGTCGGTGGTGATCGAGCCGGCCGTGCAGCCGGAGCTGTCGGACTACGGCCTGGAGCCGGTGGGCAGCCGCTTCGGCCATGTGATCGAGCTGGCCGGTGCGTCTCTGCCCGAGGCGGTGAGCCTGTCTGCCACCGATGTCTTCACCGTGACCCTGCTTTGGGAAGCCATCGGAACGCCGCCGGCCGATTACACCGGCTTCGTACACCTGCTGGATGCCGACGGCAACCGGGTGGCCGGTTTCGACCGGGCACCCGCGGGCGACCGCTTCCCCACCCGCTACTGGCAGGCAGGCGACCGCATTGTCAGCCACTTTGTGGTGCCCCTGCCGGCCGATCTGCCGCCGGGCCGCTACCAGGCCTGGGTCGGCCTCTATGACGCCACCAGCCAGGGGGCGGCCCGCCTGCCCGTCACCGAAGCTGCGGGTCGGGAAGTGGCCCACGAGCTGGTGCTGCTGGGGACGGTGACCATCCGCTGAGGGAAGCGGGGACGCGCCTACGGCACCACCAGCGTGGGCCCCACGTGCGCGCTGAGCAGGAAGGAGCGTTCGCTGGGGAGGACCAGGGTGCCGCCGTTACCTTCCTGGACTGCGGCCAGCAGGTTGTCGGTTTTATCCACCCGCACCAGGCGCACCTTCACCTGCTGATCGGCCGCCAGCTGTTCCACCCGCTTTTGCAGCCGCTCAGCGGATTCTGTCTGGCCCTCGCCGGCCCAGATGAGGACGCGCAGCTCGCTGGGGGTGCGCTGGGTCAACTGGATGGCCAGGCGCAGGGCCCGGTCCGCGGCTGGAGAGCCGGTGTAGAGCACCGTGAGGGGATACTTGAGCTGGCCCTCTTCATCCAGAATCAGGACCGGGCGAGAAGTGCGGCTGACCACGGACTGGACGGTGGAGCCCAGGCTCTTGCGCCGGCGCCGGCCCGCCCTCCCCATGCTCAGCAGCAGGGCCGCTTCTGCAGCCGCCAGCAGCTCGGCCGTGACCGGGCCGCGGGCCACCTGGAAGGACCAGCGCACATGGGCCTGGTTGGCTACTTCGGCCATGGCCTGGCGGATGGCCCGGGCGATGGCCCGCATCTGGCGTTCCATGCTGCTGTTGTCCAGCCGACGCCGGCTGGCCGTGTAGGAGCCCACCTCCTGGGAAAAGGGGAAATGGGCCAGCTGGATCAGGTTGATGTCTTCTACGAAGAGCCCCTGGAGTTCAGCCCCCATGAGCGCGGCCAACTGGGCTGCGGCCCGCAGCGCGGCCACGCTGTGGGGCGAGGCGTCCAGGGCCACCAGGATCCGCCGCACGTTCTGTTCGGTGGTCGATAGGTCGGTCATTTTTGCTCACTTTCGTCCCGCCGCTCCGTCTCATCCCGTCGATCAAATTCCTTGCGCTTTTCGGCTAGCTGGGCCAGCCGTGTCTCCACCCGCTGGTTGATGGAGCCCTCGGGGTAGTTGCCTTCCTCGTCCCGCTCGCCTGCAGGCACGCCGGTGAGGATTTCGATGCCCTGGTCCACGTGTTCCACCGGGTAGATGTGGAACTTGCCCGCGGCCACCGCGTCGACCACGTCCTGGCGCAGCATCAGGTGCTGGACGTTGGAGGCCGGGATCAGGACGCCCTGGTCGCCCGTGAGGCCCCGGCTGTTGCAGAGGTCGAAAAAGCCCTCGATCTTTTCGTTGACACCGCCGATGGCCTGGACCCGGCCGTGCTGGTCCACCGAGCCGGTGACCGCCAGGGACTGCTTGATGGGCACCTGGGCGATGGCCGAGAGCAGGGCGTAGAACTCGGCCGAGGAGGCACTGTCGCCGTCCACGCCGCCGTAGGATTGCTCGAAGACCAGGCTGGCTCCCAGGGAGAGGGGCCGGTCGCTGGCGTAGCGGGAACGCAGCAGGCTGGCCAGGATCAGGACCCCCTTGGAGTGGATGGGCCCGCCCATGGCCACTTCCCGCTCGATGTCGATGACTTCGCCCCGTCCCATGTGAACCGTGGCGGTGATGCGGGAGGGGCGGCCAAAGGCGAAGTTGCCCAATTGCAGCACGGAGAGCCCGTTGATCTGCCCGACCCGTTCGCCTGTGGTCTCGATGTGGATGGTCTCCCGCAGGGTTTCCTCCAACATGCGCTCCCGCAGCCGGTCGGCCCGGAAGATCTGGGCGTCGATGGCCTGTTGCACGTGCTGGGCGCTGACCACCTCGGCGCCGGCCTGCTGGGCCCAGTGGTCGGCCTCTTCCAGCAGGTCGACGATGGTCTGCAGCTGCGCGGTGAGTCGCTCCGAATCGCTGACCAGCCGGGCGGCATGCTCGATCACCCGGCAGACGGCGGAGCGGTCGAAGGGCCGCAGCTGCTCCCGGCGGACAATGGCCGCGATCAGTTGGGCGTAGGCCTGCTGGCTTTCGGCATCCCGCTTGAACTCGTCGTCGAAGTCGGCCGCCACCTTGAACAGCTCGCTGAAGTCGGGATCGTACTGGGAGAGCAGGTAGTAGAGCAGGCGGTCGCCCATCAGGATTACCTTGACGTCCAGGGGGATGGGCTCGGGTTCCAGGGAGACGGTGCTGGTGAGGCTGAGCATCTGCAGGGGCGACTCAATGCGGATGGCCTGGAACTCCAGCACCCGTTTCAACCCTTCCCACGCGTAGGGGTTGGCCAGCACCTTGAGGGCGTCCAGGATCAGGTAGCCGCCGTTGGCCCGGTGGAGTACGCCGGGCTTGATGAGGGTGAAGTCGGTCACCAGCGCGCCCATCATGGCCATCTGTTCAATGCGCCCGATGAGGTTGAGGTAGGTGGGGTTGCTCTCGTAGATCACGGGCGCCCCCTGGACGTCGCTGGAATCCACCAGTACATTCACCTGGTAGCGGCGCAGGGCGGGGTTGATCTTGAAGCTGTCTGGCAGGGAAAGGGCCAGGGCGGCTGTCGCGCCATCCTGGCCTTTGCTTTCTCCGCCGCTCAGGAAGGCTTCCAGGTTCTCGCCCACATCCCGCTGCACCGCGTGGAGATATTCCACCACCGCGGGCAGGTCGGCGTACTTTTGGAGCAGGTCATCGATCAGGTCTTTCACCACGAAGGCGGAGATTTCCTGGTTCAATTCCCGCAGACGCCGGCGGAATTCCCGTTCCCAGCGGGGAACCTGGTACAGTACCTTCTGGAGCTGTTCCTGGAGCTCTTCCACTTCGGCCTGGATGCGCTTCTGTTCCTCTTCGGGCAGCTTCTGGAACTCCTCGGGCGGCATCACCTCGCCGTTGCGCAGGGGGGCGAAGGCCAGGCCCGAGGGGGTGCGCAGGAGGGTGAAGCTTTTCTCCCGGGCCCGCTCCTGGAGCTCCCGCAGGCTCTCCTGCTGCTGTTCCTGGAATTCCTGCTCCAGCGCCTGGCGCCGGTTCTGGTACTCCTCGCTCTCGAAGGCCGATGAGAGGGCGGTCTGGAGATCTTCCACCAGGCGCATCATGTCCCGCTGGAACTCCCGAGCCCGCCCCTGGGGAAGGCGCAGGGCCCGGGGCCGGTAGGGCTGTTCGAAATTATTGACGTAACACCAGTCGGAGGGGGGCGGCTCGTTGCGGGCCCGCTCTTCCACCAGCTTGCGGATCAGGGTGTACTTGCCGGTGCCCCGGGGCCCCAGGGCGAAGATGTTGTAACCCTGGCGCTGGATGTTGATGCCCAGTTGAATGGCCTGGATGGCTCGTTCCTGACCCAGCACCTCCGGCGCTTCGACCAGGTCATCGGTGGTTTCAAAGGAAAAATCGGCCGGGTCACAGCGTCGGTAGAGTGCTTCTGGGGGGAGGGGTTGAACAGTATCCACGGCTCTATCCTTTCTGCGCGATGCAATCTGGGATGGGGTTTCTGGAGATCCATTATACCAGCATCAGCCGATCCGGGCAGTTCACGCTTGAGCAGTTGAGCAGTTGAGCAGTTGGCTCATCTCCCCAATGGGTGCGAACCTGTTTGGTTCCCTGCGAAATTGGGGTGGGTAGCGCGCATTTGTGGTCGATGAGCCGAGCAGCTCACGGCGCGCCAAACCAGCGGGCTTCCAGCTCGGCCAGGGTGCCGTCGGTGGCCATGGCCTGCAGGGCCTGGGCGACTTTCTCCTGAAGCTGGCTGGCCGGGAGGGGTAGCACAATGACGTAGGGGTTGCTCTCCAGGGCTGGCCCGACGGCAACGATGGGCGCACCCTGCCCCTGGGCTTCCCGCAGGGTGACGTTGTCGATGAGGAGGGCGTCGATGGTGATGTCGTTCACCAGCGCGTCCACCGCCTCCTGGGGGGTGGCGTACGGCACCAGCTCCATGGCAATGTCCTCCCGTTGGAGGTGGCGGCCCACCATGTCCCCCAGGCTGCCCCACTCCACCGCAACCCGGCGGCCGGCCAGATCGGCCACGGCCTGGATGGGAGAGCCCTGGCGGACCACCAGGCGCACGCCTGCCTCGAAGTAGGGCTCGGAAAAGGCAAAGTCCTGGGTCATCCGGGGATCGTAGGGGATGGCGCTGATGGCGGCATCCACCTGGCCGGCTTTGACTGCGTCCAACAGGCTGTCGTAGCCCATGGCCGCGATCTCCAGGCGTAGACCCCACCCCTGGGCCAGATGCCGGGCCAGATCCACATCAAAGCCTGTTGGGTTGCCCTGCTCATCCAGGAACTCAAAGGGGGGGAAGCTGGGATCCATGCCCACCCGCCAGCTTCCCCGGGCCTGCATGGTCTGCCAGGTGTGGTCCTGGCGCAGGAAGAGGAAGCCGGGTCCTTCGGTCAGCCGGACGGCCAGGAGGACCAGCAGGAGGAGCAGGGCCAGGCCAGCCACGCCCCAACGCAGCCAGCCCACCCGTTGCTGGTGCCTACGGCTGGTCTGGCTCACGACGTATCCCCCTGGGCATAGCGCTGGACTTCCTGGTAGATGGGTTTGGGTTCAAAGTCGGTGCGCACGAAGGTGAAATAGTCCTGGTAACTCTTGGCATCCCACGGATAGCGGAAGGCCCAGAAACAGACCGCGTCCAGCCAGGGCCATTCCTCCAGCGCGATCTGATAGGCGCGGATGGTGTATTCGATGCGCTGGCCGGGGCGCACGGCCCGGGTCCAGCGGGGGTGATCGTTCCAGCCGCCCTCGGTGATCATGGCCTGCTTGTGGCCGTCGCCGTTTTCGACCATGATCTGGCGTAGCAGCTCGCTGCGGCGGAAATTGACCACATCGGCCGCGGCCGGCTCGTCCGGGTCGAAGGTCCAGCCGTAGGCGTGGATGGCCAGCACGTCGAAGTAGTCGGCGGCGCCGGCGTCGTACATGCGCTGGAGGTACTCCAGGTCGTTCATGCCCCATTCGCTGCCGGGCGGGGCCAGGGTGGGTGCCAGCGCGCCGGCCAGGACCTGGACGTCCGGGTTGGCGGCCTTGATCATGGGGTAGACCACCTTCAGCATCCGGACGTACTTTTCCGGATCCACCGGCTGGTAGCCCCATTCCAGGGCCAGGTTGGGCTCGTTCCAGATGATGACATAGTCCACCAGGCCGGCATAACGTCGGACGAATTGGGCGGCATAGTCGCCGAAGTCGGCGAAGTGCTCATCGTCCAGGTACAGAGGGGTACTATCCTTGGGGCGGGCCCACTCTGGGACGTAGCCCAGGCGCGCGATCACGGTCAGGCCCTGGCGATTGGCGTGCTGGATGACCAGGTCGGTATGGTTCCAGTTGTAGCGGCCTTTTTGGGGTTCCACATAGGCCCAGGGGAAGTACTCCACGATCCAGGGCGCGCCCATCTCCCGCACCATCTCCAGGGTGCGCTTGATCTTCCACGCTTCCACCTCGTCGGTCAGGCGGGTGTGGACGCCGATTTTGGGGTTGCGGGTCTGGACCGTGCGCTGGGGTCCCAGGGGGACCGTGTTGCTGTTGAGACGGAGCCACCAGAGGGCAGCCAGGGCCGTGAGGAAGGCCAGGGCTGCCATCAGCAGCCATCCTTTCGACAGGCTTCCTCTAGCAGGCAGAAATGGGCGCAGGCGTTTGATGAAATCCCGACAGAAATTCGCTGAAGCTTTCCACCAGCGGGAACGCCGTCGAATTTCCGCCGCGGTATTGATGTCAGAGTGTACCAGGACAGCCATTAGGGCAGATCATAATCTGGTGGGGGGGATTTGGCAACTCCGCGCGAATCGGGTATGAGTTCACTGAAGAAGCACAGAAAAGCACAGATTTGTATCATCCGTGGCTTTGGGCGGTCGATTTAGCTATCGGGGCTCTGTGGCCGAGCAGAGGGCGGGAAGACGCCAGGTTGGCTGGTTATTCGTGAAAGACTTGTCGCCATGCTATAATTTGGCCGGCTTCAAAGTTCTGGCCGTCCACAGGACGTGGGCGGGCCTGGGGCAGGGATGCGCGATTCCTGCCCGGTGTGGTTGGCAGAAAGGGATTTCAGGAGATGTATCGAGGCAGCGGGGGGCGGGGTTGGCAAGCCCTGACCACAAACCAGAAGATCGCCGTGGTGGTGGTTGGGCTGTTGGTTTTGTACGCCATTGTGGCCAGTGGCAGCGGGGGCTTGTTGAGCCCGGCCCGTCTATTGGCGGTGGCAACCATCGTCCTGGTGGCCTTGCCGGTCCACGAGTTCGCCCATGCGGCGACGGCGGTGGCCCTGGGCGATGACACACCCCGGCGGCAGGGCCGTTTCACCTTGAATCCCCTGGTCCACATCGATCCGCTGGGGGCATTGCTGATCCTGGTGGCCAACTTCGGCTGGGCGCGGCCGGTGGAGTGGAACCCCCGATACATCCGCATCGACCGCCGCCTGGGTTCCATCCTGGTGGCTGCGGCGGGCCCTTTCAGCAACCTGCTGTTGGCCTTCCTGGGGATTTTGCTGCTGAAGAGCGGCATTGGACTGCAGGGTCCGCTGCCGGCCTACTTTGTGGTGCAGTTCCTGAACTTTTTCGTCAACATCAACGTGTTGCTTTTCGTGTTTAACTTAATCCCGGTGCCGCCGTTGGATGGCTCCCACGTGTTGTTTGCCCTGTTGCCGGGCGATACCTATCGGCTGCAGATGCAGCTCAGCCAGTATGGATTTTTGATCCTGATGGCCATCATTTTCCTGGCACCGGGCCTGATTCGCATTCCCACAGGGATCATCCTGCGCGCCCTGTATTCTTTCGTGTAGTTTGTTGGCATGGGTGATTTCGTTCAGGTGAATCAGCGTGGCAATTCGCATAGTGTGAGGATTTCGGGGTTGATTCACCCCTTGTCTGCCTCGCTTCATGGGCCATGGTACCGGCGGGCGGCCTACCGGATCGGGCAATTTTGGCGGGGGTTCCGGGCGCGGGTGCAGCCGGCGGAGCTGGATCAGGCCCGGGCGCTGT
Organism: Litorilinea aerophila; assembly: GCF_006569185.2. NCBI lineage: Bacteria > Bacillati > Chloroflexota > Caldilineae > Caldilineales > Caldilineaceae > Litorilinea > Litorilinea aerophila. The sequence goes on from NZ_VIGC02000021.1 coordinate 101,266, forward strand.
TACCGCCGGATGCGGCCAGACTCTTTCTGCGCATGCCCCGGGATGCCCAGCGCCACAGTTTGAACGTCTGGTCCACCCTGCAGGACGCGGGCTACCGGCACCCGGATCTGGCCGTGGCTGCACTACTACACGATGTGGGCAAGCTCGCGGCCGAGGAGGCGGGTCTCCGTTTGGGGCTCTGGCTGCGGGGTCCCCTGGTTCTGTTGGAGGCCTGGGCGCCGGCCCTTTTGGCGCGCTGGGCCAGCCCTGATCCTCGCCAGGGATGGCGTTATCTCCTGCATGTGCATCGAGCGCATCCGGCCATTGGCGCTGCGTGGGCCCGGACGGCGGGGTGTAGCGATCTGGCCTGCTGGCTGATCGCCCATCACCAGACCTGGCCCGTTGAAGCTTCCTCCGAGGTGCTGGAACTGCTGGCAGCCCTGCGTTGGGCGGACAGCCAGCATTGACTGGGGGCATAGGTGGCCTGAGTCTGTTGGGCTGAGTGAATCGGAAGAAAGTGGCATAATCCATGGCAAAACCCAAGATTACCATCATCGGACTGGGCCTGATTGGGGCCAGCTTTGGTCTGGCCCTGCAAAAAGAGGAAGCCGATTTCGAGATCGTCGGCCACGACAAGGAACCGGAGGTGGCCCAAGGGGCGCGGCGTACCCAGGCCGTCCATCGTACCGAGTGGAATTTGCATCGGGCCTGTGAACATGCGGACATGATCCTGTTGGCCGTCCCCCTGAGCGAATTCGAGGATCTGTTCCGGGAGATTGCTGAAGATTTGAAACCGGGCTGTTTGGTGCTGGCGGCCACCCCGGTACTGCAGCCGGCTATTGAGCTGGCCGATCGCCACCTGCCTGGGCATGTCCACTTTGTGGCCGGGCATCCTGTGTTGGCTGGCGTGGGGGGGACCCTCTCGGTGCGGGCAGACCTCTTCGACGGTGTGGTCTTTTCCCTGGCGCCGGGCCTGCAGACCGAGCCGGCCGCGGTCCAACTGGCCAGCGATTTTGTGGAACGTATCGGCGCCACGCCCCTTTTCGTGGATGCCCAGGAGCACGACGGCATCATTGCCGCGGTGGAGCAGCTGCCCCAGGTGATGGCGGTGGCCCTTATGCGCCTGAGCAGTAGTTCGGCGGGCTGGCGGGAAGCCCGGCGGCTGGCTGGGCGGCAGTTTGCCCAGGCTACCGAGACGGGCGCCGGCGCGCAGCAGTTGTTCAGCACCCTGACCGGCAATCGGGAAAATATCCTGTTGCGGATAGAGCAGTTGCAGCAGGAGCTGGCCGAGTGGCGGGAGCTGCTGCTGGCGACGCCGGAGCCGGACGAGAAGCATCCCCTGTTGGCCGCTCTGGAGGAGGCCATGCATGCCCGGACCCGCTGGGAGGCCCAGGCTCTCTTGAAGAATTGGGAAGAAAGCCCGGGGACGGGGCAGTCCCGAGAGGCTGAAGGCGCGGGCATGTTCCGACAGATGTTTTTGGGTGGGTTTATGGGAAGGCGCCCCAGCCCAGGTTCCAGGAAAGATTGATCCGAATTTCTGTTGTGGTATTTACGCCAGACTGTATACGCTAGACTTTAGTGGCGACGCAACAAGCTGGGGTAGGGTAAAGCGTCTTGAAATGTATCATCCAGATCCCTTGCTATAACGAAGCGCAAACACTACCGCAGACGGTGGCGGATCTCCCTACCTCACTGCCAGGCGTTGATATCGTGGAATACCTGGTGATTGACGACGGCAGCAGTGACGGTACGGCGGAAGTGGCGCGGCGGCTGGGCGTGCATCACATCGTGCGCCATCCGCGCAATCTTGGCCTGGCGCGTGCCTTCCGCACCGGCCTGGATACCTGTCTACAACTGGGTGCAGATATTATCGTCAACACCGATGCCGATAACCAGTACGTTGGCGCCGACATTGCCCTGTTGGTGGCGCCGATTGTGACAGGAGAGGCGGAATTGGTGGTTGGCGATCGGGGAGTGGCGCATGTTGAACATTTCTCTCCGTTGAAGCGCGTGTTACAGCGGCTGGGCAGTTGGGTGATCTCGCAGGCTGCCGGCGTGCCGGTGCCGGACGCCACCAGCGGTTTCCGTGCCATGACGCGTGAGGTGGCGCTGCATACGTTGGTGCTTAGTCCCTATTCGTACACCTTGGAGACCTTGATCCAAGCAGGAGCGCAACGTCGCCTCGTTCGCTTCGTGCCTGTGCGCACCAATCCTCCGACGCGACCCTCTCGCTTGATGAACAACCTACCACACTATCTGGCGAATTCAACCGTAACCATCGTGCGCGCCTATGCCTTCTACCGGCCGCTGCGCGTGTTTACGACCATCGGGGCAATCTCACTGCTGGTGGGTATACTGATCGGTGTACGCTTTTTAGTCGCCTATTTCTCGCAGGGTGGGGCCGGTCATGTGCAGTCGTTGATCCTGGCGGCGGTGCTGTTGATCGCTGGCTTTCAGACGCTGCTGATTGGGCTAGTGGCGGATTTAATCGGCGCGAATCGGAAGATTATGGAGGAAGTGTTGGTGCGGTTGAGGCAAAGGGAGGATGAGGATAGTCTCCAGCGTTATCCCTCTAAAACACAAAAAGTTCATGAAAGATAATCATACATCGGCTCCAATTCAGCCGTTAAAAATTTGTTTTATCACTTCAAGTTATCCAGTTGATGCAAACGATGGCTCTGCCCGCTTCATTCACTCCATGGCGCAGGCGCTGGTTGATCGAGGGCATCATGTGGATGTTGTATTGCCCTATCAGGCTCGTCTGAAGAAATGGCCGGATAAGGTACGTCTATTTCCTTTTCATTATATATGGCCTGCTTCACTGGCGATCATGGGATATGCCCAAGCAACTCACAGCGATAAGAAGCTTCGCAGGCTTGCCTATGCCCTTGCGCCTGGATTCGCTATGCAGCAAATACGTACGCTCTTACAACTTCATAGAAAGTTCCGCTACGATGTTCTCCATGGTCACTGGGTAATACCAAACGGTGTTACTGCGGCTTGGGTTTCTAAGCACATTAAACGTCCACTTCTCATTAGCCTCCACGGCTCTGACATCTTTTTTGCCACAAAACATCCATTACTAAAACGAGCCGCTCAATATGCATTTGCTCGGGCTAGCGCTGTGACGGCGTGTAGTCCCAGCCTATATAATGGCGCCTTAGCGCTAGGCGCACAAGTGGAAAGGATGCATTTACTGCCATATGGTGTGGATGCAGAACGTTTCCACGTTGTTACCGCAGAGGAACGGGCAATCGTACGTCAGCAGCTTGGGATTGCATCGAGCCAAATAGTGGTTTCTTTTATCGGAAGACTGGTGGAAAAGAAAGGTGGAGAATATTTAATCAAAGCGCTGCCCCTGGTGAGATCTTGTTTGCCTGATATACTTTGCCTGATTGGCGGAACAGGGCCAGAGTATTCAAGGCTTTGTGGGTTAGTGGAAAGGTATGGTCTAAGGGATTCGGTGCGTTTTCTGGGAAATCTTGAATGGAATCAGGTAGCAACTTTGCTCAAAGCTACAGACATATTTGTAGCCCCCTCCATTCATGATACTGAAGGCAATGTGGATGGCCTTCCCAATACCATATTAGAGGCGATGGCCTCGGGCTGCTCTATTGTTGCAACCAATTTGCCCGGAATCTCCCTGGCGATTTCTGATGGTATTCATGGGCGGCTTGTCGCCGAACGAAACCATGAGGCACTTGCTAGAGCGATTATACAGCTAGGGCACGACGGTGGCTTGCGAGCAACACTCGGCGCAAATGCAAGATACCGGGCTATCCAAAAGTTCAGCTGGAATGTTGTAGCTGCAAAATTGGCAACATTCTATGCAGGGGCATTAGCAGAATCTGGTATCTCAATTTGATTATCATGCAATGACTCCAGATGAAAATCATCTAAGTATAAGCAATTTGGGAGCATGCAAACAAACTAATAGGCCAATTCGTGTTCTAGAACTAACAGCCGGACTGGCTGTCGGTGAGCCCCTTGGTGGCGCTGCACGATTTGTAATTGAATTGACCAAAACTTTTGATAGGACTCTGATAGAGCCTTTCTTGGTTTGTGTATGGAAGTACGAAACTCTCCCTGAAAAACATTGGCAGTCGATTATAGAAGCCTGTTCGATTCCATATTATTTGGGAGGGCGATGGCGTTCAGAATATCTTCTCCAGAGCTGCATCGCTGGTCTACGTGGTTTATGGAATTTACAAGGTTATCAGCCGGACATCATTCATAGCCACGGGGAATTCACCGATATTGCCGCGATCTTGTTGAAATGGAAACTTGGTGCCCGTTATCTTGTGCGCACCCGACACAGTCTTATTGAATGGCCAAAACGTCCGGCATTGGGTCGTATTTTTGGCCACTGGATCTACCCTGCAGTGTTTGATATGGAAGTAGCCGTGTCACGCGGCGCCACCGACGCGCTAAATCGGCGTATGCTCGCGCGCCTTCGACGACAACGGGCTGTCTACATCGCAAATGCGATTGACTTTACTCGTTTCAAGTTTGAAGCGACAGATTCTTTGCTCATTAAGAGGCAGTTTAATCTCCCTGAGGATGCTCTTATAGTCGGCACTATCGGTTCATTATCGAGGGTGAAAGGATACGATGTGCTTCTGAATGCTTTTCAGCAAGTCGTGGCACATATTCCACACGCCTACCTGGTCATAGTCGGGGACGGTCCGGAACGTGCTGCTTTGTCCATACAGGCTGAATCATTGGGGATTCAACATTCTATTCGTTTTCTTGGATCTCAACGGCATGTAGAGCAAATTTACAACATCTTTGACCTTTTTGTTTCTAGCTCTTTCATTGAAGGTCTCCCTACGGTGTTGCTGGAAAGCATCGCCTCTGGCATTCCTGTCGTTGCGACGAATATCCCGGGATCCAGGGAAATTATCGAACATGATGTAACTGGTTTACTCGTACCTCCAGGTGATCCAATCGCTCTGGGGAAGACATTGATTCAGGCCCTGCACTCCCCTCAGAGGATGAAATTGCTGGCGAAGGAAGCATTCAGGAGAGCTAGGGCTCGATTCTCCATTGAATCCATTGCTGAACAGTATACAACTCTCTTCCAACACTTGGTCGCCGCTCCACCTAATGCACCACTCTCCTCCCATTTCGACTAATCGATGAATAGGGATATTTCGCTAGAGCGACGCCGATTTGCACTTAACTACGGAGCTCTCTTCACCGGCACTGCAATTGCTCGTGTTCTTGCAGGCATTTCCTTAATCTTGGTCGCACGTCAAATCGGTACAGCACAGTTTGGTCAGTTCACAGCCAGTTTAGCTTTAACAAAAATTACCTCTGTTGCCTTTGCTCTAGGTCTAGAAGGGTGGCTCTTGGGTAACGGCTTCCGAGAGGGAAATCACCAACTCCTCTCACAACGAAGCACATCGGTATTGCTAATTACCACCGGGTTTGGGTTGCTATGGCTGGGTGCTTATATTCTCATTGGGCACTGGCTCAATCCTGACATTTTCCCCTATTCTGTAGTTCTTCTTTGTGCACTTTCTGTATGGTTTGAAGAAATATTGAATGTTGTTGCCACGACATTTAAGACTGCGCTCCATAACTTTATTACATTTTGGATCATTACCGGTTCACAATTTTTGTTAATTACCCTGATTTTTATCCAGGCAATATCCGGTCAAGATCAATTGCTGCCCTTTCTTCAATTTCGGGTTCTTGGAATGGCGTTTTCTGCCGGAGTGGCATTATTAGTAATGGAGAAATTCATTTCATTTCGAGTGGCCCGAGACGAAATAATTAATACACTGAAGGCGTGTCCACCCTTTGCACTCTCGCTCACGCTAAACCTCGTTTATGAACGTATCGATGTGGTGATCGTTGGAGCCTGGCTGGGAAAAGAGTTGGTTGGTATATACACACCGGCAACAACCATCTTGATAGCATTATTTCTGATTCCCGGAACGCTTTATGGCATTATTTCACCGCTGATGAGCCAATTAGCCGTACAATCGTTTGTACGCTTGAAGCGCTTTTTTTACCGAACTCTTCTGGGAAGTGCTGGTCTAGGGTTTTGTTTAACGCTCTCTCTATATTTTGTAGCGCCGCACTTGATTCTTTGGCTGTATGGGCCAGATTATCAACAAGCAGGAGTTTTACTCGCAGTTCTCAGTGGTGTCTTGTTTTTCCGTAGTCTGACCTTCCCTTTAGCTGCGTTTTTAATTGCGGTGCGCTGGCAAACAAAACGCTTGTTGCCTCAAACGCTTTCTGCAGCTACAAATTTAGTCCTCAATCTGTTGATTGTTCAAACACGAGGCGTCCGAGGGGTTGCATGGGTGTATGTATTGTCAGAGGCTATACTTATGATTGGTCATCTACTTCTGGCGACCGTTTGGCTATTCAAGGCAAGGGAAAAGGGTCTCCGAACATTGTGAATATTCTGATTACGAACGTTCATTCAGTACGGAATGCAGGCGATGCAGTTCTTCTCGAAGTCACGCTGAGCGAAATTGGAAGTATCTTTCCTGAGGCGAATATTACTGTATCTATGAACGATCCTGATGATTATAGACCTTGGGGAAGAGAGAAGGTTGTTGGATCATTTATCCAGTGGTTCAAGTCAGGTGTTGGTAAACGTGGAGATTGGAAAATTGGGCACCTGCTGCTCGCTCCATATTGGCTTGGGCGGGCTATTTTGGCGGCTTTGGTTTTCCGGTGGACAGGTCTCCCGTTGTTCTTGCCACGCAACCCTGAGCGTCGCCGCCTGTTAATGGCCTACTTTGATGCGGATTTGATCATTAGTTGCCCTGGGAATTTCTTTTTAAGCGGCTCTGGCTTAGGGTTACCCCTCTTTTTGGCTGTGTTTTCGCTTGCGTACGGATGGCTAGTAGGCAAGCCTTTGTACATGATGCAGCAGTCTGTTGGGCCGTTGCGACGCTTCATTGATCGGGTAGTTGTAACTTGGCTGTTGCGAAGGCTTCGGATAATCTTTTTGCGTGATAGCCGCTCCATGGAAACGCTGCGATCATTAAATTTTGAGCATCCGCGCTGCTTTGTCATTCCAGATGTGGCGTTTCTTTATCAGGGGGACGGTGATGTAGGACGATTTCTTGAAATCCTTCAAACGACTAGGGGGATGCAGCGCCCTTTTATCGGTGTCACTGTCATTGATTTCGGAACGCAGAATCGGTTTTTTTATCGACAAAAGAGCTATGAAAAGGCGATAGTTGATGCGCTTAGTTACTTTGTGCGAAAACACGGCGGGTCAATATTTGTATTCCCACAGGTTTGTGGTCCGAGCGAAGCTGAAGACGACCGAATTCCCGGCCAGCGCATCGTTGAAGCTCTGATAAAAAAGAATATCCCAGCTATCTGGATAGACACGCCATGGCGTCCGAACGAGCTACAAGCTGCTTATGGACAAATGGACATGTTTGTTGGAACACGGCTTCACTCGAATATTTTTGCAATGACAGCTGGTACCCCAGTCATTGCTATTGCGTACTATTATAAAACCTATGGAATCATGCAAATGCTCGAATTGTCCGAATGGGTGCAGGATATTCAAACCGTTGATTCAGAGAAACTTGCAAACCTCCTAGAAGAACTATGGAAGCGTCACAACGCTATTCGGCGTCATCTGGGCTCCCGCTTACCAACAATCCGTGAGCAGGCGCACTCCGCAGTGCAGTTCATTCAAAGCGACTTTAGGCTGCTTAGCCGATAAAATATGTTAGTTCCTCGTTTGCGAGTTGTTCAGCTAGTCAATGGAATCGCTCTCAACACAAAAATGGGAGGCGCTGAAAGGTTCGGTGTCGAACTGGCGCGCCATTTTGATCAAGCGCGCATTGAACCGGTCGTCGCTGCACTATGGGAGTGGGATCGCGAGCATGAACAGGTATGGCGGAATCGCCTAGCTATCGAGGGGGTAACGACCGTTATTGGTCCACCTAAACGCGAGCGACAAGCATTCAAGAATTTTCTAGAGTCCATTGTCTCGCTCGGACGGCAGCTTGAAAAGCCGGTTGATGTAATACATAGTCAATGTGACTTTGGCGATGTGGCTGCGTTGTTATTGGCGCGACAATTATCAGTAAAATTGCTTGTTAGGACTGCACACAATGAATTGGAATGGGCGAAGCGTCCCTGGCGCCGCTGGATTTTTGTAAATAGTATTTATCCTCTTGTCTATGACATGGAACTAGGTGTGTCACAACGTGTTGTCGATACTCTCAATCAACGGCCTATGGCGAGATGGCTGCACAAAAAGGCGCTTGTATCATACAATGCCATCGACGTAGCACGATTTACCAATGGGATACCTGATACATCTCAATTTATTCGTGAAAAACTAAATATCCCTCCTACAGCTCCTGTTATCGGCTCTGTAGGACGTCTAACGAAGCAAAAAGGCTATCACCACTTTTTAGAAGCTGCTGCAATCGTTTCTGCAACTATCCCATCTGCCAAGTTTCTACTCGTGGGTAGCGGCGAAGAAGAGGCCAACTTAAAGCGGATGGCTCAAGATCTTCAACTGCAAAATCACGTTATCTTCGCTGGTGCCCAAGCCCATGTCGAGCCGTTCCTATCGATTATGGATGTTTTTGTGTCTTCTTCACTGTGGGAAGGGTTGCCCACAGTCATTCTTGAAGCTTTATTAGTGGGGGTGCCCGTTGTGGGGACCGCTGTTTCAGGGACTGAGGAATTGGTAAAGGGAAGCGAAATAGGGTGTTTAGTTGAACCCGGAAATCCTCGCGCGCTGGCGCTAGGTATTCTTGCTATGCTCAGTCACCCACCAGATGCAGCGGCACGCCGACGCGCCAAAGATTTCATCAAACATCAATTTTCTATTACCTCGATTTCATCTCAGATGGAACAGTTGTATCTTCGTTTGCTCCGACAAAAAGATAATGGCGGAGTCATCTAGATTTAAACTCGTAAAATGTGCAAACGACTTTTCATAATGAATTGAAAACCCTGTTGCCGATTGGCAAAATAGTCATCTACAGCTTGCCTACAGCCGCTCCAATGGGCATAATCATCAATAATTAATCTCCCGCCCACAGAAAGATACGGCACGATTCGCTCAAGACAAGTCATCACAGAGTCATACCAGTCGCAATCGATATGGGCCAGCGCCACGGCCTGATCTACATACAGTGTCTCCTCATAGTAGCCTTGAACAAGACTTACTTGGTGAATGGAAACAGGATAGCCGAATCGCGCAAAATTGTGTTTGACTTCTGCTATCAGATTGGTCCGATAGCCATAGTATAGCGTCCCTTTTAGCCCTACCGCCTTCTTGCATTGGATGAGGGCATAGCGCTGATGAGCATCTTGACCATCACGTTCTGAAGGCGGGGGTATCGTCTCAAAAGCGTCGAATATCAGCAATGGTCGCCTTGAATGCTTGGCCGCTGCCATGACAATGGCCGAACCTCCCAGTGCAGTTCCGGCTTCAATGAGAACGCCAGGAATCTGCCGGGATTCCACATCTTTGACAGTCTCATATAAATCAATCAGCGCAGACATATCTAGATAGGTGAGCCTTTCTGCACGTATTCGTTTCAAAAGGCTGAAACCAATAGGATCTTTAAGAAAAAACTTTGCCCAATGGATGAAATGATGAATCCCTTGAGGGAAACTCCGGAAATAATTTAAAAAAACTTGCTGGCGTGTTACCATGGGGTAGCTCTGCACAATAGCGTGGTGTCATGTACACCACTGTTCGATGGTGCGCTGGCGGGCCTTGGAAGGTCTGCCCCGGCATTTGGTCGGTGTCCATAGAGGTGGAGGAACCCGATAGGACCAAAGCTCTTCCATGCTCCATGGGTGGTCGGTGAGGCCGGTAGCCATAGCGAGTGTACGTGGCACCCAACGGAAACCCCGGCTGTCCACCGAGAGGCGGATGCGGAGGCTCTTGTGGGTTTCACACAGGTTGTAGACACATCCGATGATATACATGCCAGCCGTCAGAGTTTCTGTTTGGCGAGCCAGATGTCGAGTGCGACGTCCCAAGGTCGAGAGCCGCTGGCGGAAGCATTCAGCCGCTCGATGTAAGTCGTGTGGATGCACACACCGCCCTGGCTCAAGGCCAGCAGTTGCGTCACCAAAGCCTGGCCACCTTGGACGATGCGGCGCTCGATAGTCAATCCGGAGGCGGCACGGTGCTTGACCACCTGGACAATCCCGATGGACGGCCAGGGGATGAGACGAGGTCGCCCCACCTGGCCGTAGCCAGGCAAGGGAGAACGAATGGTTCGCGGAAAGGCCTCCACATAGCTGGACAAGCCGTCCACCACCAAGAGCAGGGGGCGACACAGGGCCACCTAACGGATCTTCTGGGCCAGTTGCCGGATCAGGTGCTTGTCCCGCTACTCGCCCACCACACCCCCCAGCCACAGTCGGCTGGAAACCATCAGGGCCATGGCCATCCAGGCTGAGCCGCCCTGGGTCTTGACCTTGATCTCATCCGCCTGGACATGCCCCAAGTCCAGCCGGCTCTGGCCCACAATTTGCTCGTGGACGGCCTCACAATGCTCGCCTGCCCGACGCTACCACTTGCGGATGGTGCGCTCGTCGAAACCAAAGGCCTTGACGATAGCCACGGGGCGGACATCCGTAAGCCAGCAAAGTGAGCACGAGCATCACGGTGACGCTGTCCGTCTTCAGCCGGTAGAACAGACTCCCTTTGGTGGCACTGAATGTCTTGCCGCAGACGTGGCACCGATACCGCTTTTCTACCTGGCTATAGACCTGAATGTTGCCTTTGCCCTACGCCCTACTTGCCCTGCTGTCCTCTTGCCGGACAATCGATGTTGGGGCAAATACAGTCTGTGGGTTCATGGATGCACCTCCTTGGGGTTCGAGTCAGGAGGATTGTGTTCATGAACCCTTCTTTCGTCAATTTCGTCGCTACTCCGTCGGTGAACCGCTTTCCATCACGCTATTGTGCGCTCCTACCGTTACCATAGCAATGCTAATCAATGTTTTGACGCAATTACAACATAATTCTTAGGATACCCGGCAACGGTATACTTGTGCCGGAGCTCGAGACGATGGAACACCATTGACAAAGAGAAAAAAAGCGCCTTCATTCCAATCATCCAGGGAGGAAAAAAGATACGTTCCCAAGTTTGCTGAAAATTGTGTGGTGTCCAAGGCAAATAGCGGCCTATCCGGTTCAACTGATAACCAATTGTACCGTAGAATCCTTCCAGCCAATCTATCCGTTCGATTGAGAAACCCGCTTTCTCGATCAAATACCGCAATCCATATTGGGTATAGCGATAAAAATCATAAGGTTCTTCATGTTCCTCGTAGAAAAGAGGCCCCGTGATCAAGATTTTACCCCTTGGCTTTAATAGACGTCGCAACTCAATTAGCACGTCCAGTGGTTCAGGAAGATGCTCAATCACTTGTGTAAGGAGAATATACTCATACCATTCGTCAAGCACCGGAATGGCTGCCAGATCACATACATAAGTGGGAGCTGCGTACAGTTTATCTACTTTGGTAAAGTCTGCTGAGTGGTATTGCGCATGTTGAAAGAGGGCTCGATAGGGGGCCTCGCCAGCCCCAGCATCAAAAACCTTTGCGCCTAGAGGAATTTGAGACGCAAAATCGGCTATCACCAGATACAAACGGGCACGAGAAGAATTAAAATTGACAGTTTTAGTTAATTGCTGTTGGATCCGTCGAAGCATCGAAAGTGTCCTTGATTTTCCACAATTTTTTCAAGAGATCTAGCCACCCATCACTTTAGAGGATAATAAAAGAAGAGGTTGGTTTGAGACGTCTGATACACTGTTTGTAAGCCAACAAACCGTATCAAGGAGCGTCCTATGCAAACCAACCTCCATCTGTATCATAACGTATTGGCGCGACTTGGCCAACTGCTGCCGAGGGAACGGATCACGCGACGGCGAAATATGGCGTTGCTGGTGGTCGGTCTGTATCTGAGCCGGTCGGTGCATCTGTCGCTGGTGGTGCGCAAGTGGCCGAGTGCGAGCAAGGAGCCGAGTCTGGTGAATCGGCTGCGCAGGTTTCTGATCAACCGCCGTCTTGAGGTGCGGCGCTGGTACGAGCCGGTTGTGCTCGAATTGCTGAGGTCGGCGGCGGGGTCGCCCATCCGTCTGGTGATTGACGCCACCAAGGTGGGACAGCACCATCGGCTGCTGACCATCGGTCTGGCCTACAAGCGGCGGACCTTGCCGCTGGTGTGGAGCGTGCATCGAGGCAGCCGAGGACACACCTCATCGGTTAGGACTGGATCGAACGTTGTATCAGGCTCGGACAACCCGTCCCTATTCGTTTCACGACTTACTTCCCAAAGTGATGTGTGGCTAGTCAAGAGATTAAAAAGACGGTGAGAAGCAGCCATGCAGCTACCTCTCACCATGCCCTCAAACGACCAATTCAGAAGATACTGACTAAGCGTCGAATGCGCTTGACTTCGCTCCATTCAGCTACTGAATCGGGATCCCGTTGTAGTCTTCGGCCACACTGCCGGAGCCTGGAACTGCTGTCTGAATACGAACGACAGCAATAAGCTGGCTACCAGCTGGTCCTTTGATAATGGCACCACCACCGAAACCACCACCCGGATTGGCCTCAGGATTGCCAAATTCCAGCAATTTAGCCGTATCCCCTGAGGCGAGCGTGGCGTTTGAGTTTGCTTTGGCGCCAGGATCAATCGAAGAAATAGTGTGTGTACCGATCAAATTTCCGAGCTTATCGCGATATTCGACGACCACGTTATTGACTGTGCTAGAGCCGACATTCTGAATAGCAATGAAGGCCCGCTGGCGTGTTCCTGTTGCAAAGTTGGCATCACTCGTGTAGCGAACATAAGGCAGCGCCAATGTGCTGGCACCACTTGCCTCGCCCAGGAACGCTGTACTGAACGACGGGGCAGCAAATGCCTTCGCAATGACGACAATCGGCTGAGAGCTTGTCACCGTAGCAGCGCCGCTGTAATTCACGGGATTTTTGTCGCAAGCCAGGAAGCTTGCCTTGGCGCCAGGCTGAATCGTCTTCGTGTCAGTGGCGCCGCCGGGACTATAGGTCACGGTCACACTCGCTGCACTAGTTCCTACGTTCTGCACAGCGTACGCGGTAGAGGCGTTTGTTCCAGAAAGCTGGCAGAGTGCTGTAGCAACGTAGACTGTATTGGCACCTGCAGACACACCCTCAAAGGCTGTAGCCTGAACACTGTTGGTCGAAAGCTCCAAAACTGAGCCGACAATGTTTGCCGGAGTAGAAGTGCCTGAACGTACAGCCGTCACTATTGCTGAGCCGTTCAGAGAGGCAGGCAGGCCAGGTAGTGTCCCCATGTCATAGTACTTAGCGGCACCTGCCGGGATATTGGTCTCAGTGAGTGTGGTCAGCGGACTACCTGGGTTTGCAGCATCGAAAATCTGCAACGTGACATCGACGGGTACAGACTCCGTGTTCTGGATAGAAAATTTTGAAGTGGTATTGAACTGATTCTTCAATACGGTTGCAAGTAGCACATTCGAAGTGGCGTTACTAAAGCCGTTGGACAAAGGGCGGTTTCTTACCGTTGTAGACTGGGGTATCTGCACCAATGTGGCTACAATAGGTTGGTCTGACCCCATGACGGCCGAGCCCAAGAAGTTGGAGGGTAACGCTTCATCGCCGGTCAGTCCGCCAACGAACATAGAGTCACTAGCACCAGCGTTGAGGGTTCGCGTTACAGTAATGGGCGTGTCCGATTTCTCATTATAGAATTGAAACTGGATTGTGGCAGTGCCAGTTCCAACATTCTGATAAGTAATCGATGTCACAAACTGGGTATTGTAAGCAGGATCTTGTGCTGTTGCAATACCAAACGATGTGATTAGCAATGCAATAGCTGTGAATATAGCTATATTCAACTTAAGATGTTTCATAGGTCTTCTCCCTTTCTCTACGACAAAGTCTTCGTTGCTCGTTCCCCTCTAAACAGATGAACTGTCTATGGTTAATAGCATAATAACCCATAGTGTTTTTGGCAATACCTCGTAGGTAGTATTTTGCCCGTAGCTTAAGATCTTCAGAGAGAAAGGCCAGCTAGGATGTCCTAGATCCGGTCGATATTTATTTGAGGTGAATCAGTGAATCAGGACCTTCTGGCGTCTACTTAATATTACAACCGCATTTATGGTGGTACTGCAGAATATGAGTAGCCGAGATCGTCCAGAAGGCGGCGACGGTGGCTCAAGCGGGCGAGGAGCCGTTTGGCTCGCCGCCACAGGGACCAGGCCAGGCGGA